>CALKYL010000435.1 GCA_938003515.1 uncultured bacterium | reverse complement strand
GAAGAAGCACGCCGCCGAACGCATCGCGTTCGGCAAGCCGCTCCTCGCGCAGCAGGCCGTGCAGCGCAAGCTGGTCGAGTGCGGGCGGGCCGTCGACGCGGCGAGGCAGCTGGCCTGGCACGCCGCGCGCGTCGCCGACCTCGGCGAGGACGCGGACGACGCCGCCGCACAGGCGCGCATCGCCGCGGTCGACGCGGCCGTGCTCGCGGCGGACGAGGCGATCCAGATCCACGGCGGGTTCGGCTACACCGTCGAGTACCACGTCGAGCGCCACTATCGCGACGCCAAGACCCTCGAGGTCCTGGACGGCGGCAGCGACGCGCTGCGCGACCGGTTGGCCGCGCGCCAGTTCGCGTAGCCGCGGCGCCTCAGCGCGGCGCCTCAGCGCGGCGCCGCCGCGTCGCCGAGCGCGGCGCGGTAGGCGGCGCGGGCCAGCCGATAGCCGAGCAGAGCGTCCACTTCGAGCACCTGCGCGTCCGCGAGCTGCACTTCGCGCAGCTGGATGCGCAACAGGTCGCTGCGGCCGAGATCGAACGCGCGCTGTTCGGCGGCGACGAGCTCGCGCGCGAGCTCGACGTTGCGTCGGGTGGTCTGCAGCTGTTCGTGCGCGGCGCGCACCGCGGAGCGCGCGTCGACGACCTCGTTGACGATTCGGTCGCGCGCGAAGCGCTGTTCGAGGCGCAGCCGGCTCAGCCGCGCCGTCGCCTGCTCGAACCGGCCGCGCGCGTCGCGCCGCTGCAGCGGCAGCTTGAGTTCGCCGCCGACGAACAGCTCGAAGTCCTCGCGGTCGGTGTAGGGGCCGCCGCTCAGCGAGCTCTCGGCTTCGACGATCAGGTCGAGGTCGGGCAGCAGCTGGTTGTCGGCCAGATCGCGCTCGGTGGCGATCCGGTCGACCAGCAGCCGGATCCGGGCCAGCTCCGGGCGCTGGCGGAGCGCGATGCCGAGGTCGCCGTCGAGCGTCTCGGCGACGTCGCCGACCGGGTCCTCGCTCGGTGGCAGCCGCCGTTCGCCGGCGACCACGGGGCGGTCGTCGCCGTCGCGCAGGTAGAGCGACAGCGCCAGCGCCGCGGCCTGGAACGCTCGCTCGGCGCGCACGACGAACACCTGCCGCTGCGCGATCAGCCGCTCGTTGTCGGTGAGATCGATCTCGGCGAGGAACTGGCGTTCGACCGCGCGGCGCAGGCCGTCCTGGCGATCGGTCGCGAGCCGCAGCAGTTCGCGCGCGACCTCGAGCTTGCTGCCCGCGGCGCGCCAGCCGTAATAGGCGTCGGTCGCCGCGCGCACGAAGGCGATGCGGGCCCCGGCGATCGTCGGCTCGGCGAGCTCGACGTCGATCTCCGCCTGGCGCACGCCGGCGCGGCGGCCGTCGATCGCGCGGTTGCGGAGCAGCGGGAAGCGCCCGCCGAACAGCACCTCGCCGTCGTCCTGCGTGCGCGAGTCGTAGTAGTCGGGCAGGAAGCCGTCGGTGATCCGGTAGCCGCCGTAGACGGTGTCGCCGGTCGCCAGCGGTTGCTCGATCAGCCCCTGGGCGACCGTCGACTCGTAGAAGCCCTGCAGCGTGCCGCCGACCTTCGCCGACAGGTTGGTGTCGAAGCCGCCCATCGCCTGCTGCAGACGGCCGGACGCCAGGTCGCGCTCGAGCAGCGCCGCGAGCAGCGGGGGATACCGGCCCGTCACCGAGCGCAGCACCGTGTCGAGCGGAAACGGGCTGGCTTGGATGGGATCGGCGCGGCCCGGTCCGACGTCGCCGGGGGGCTCCGCGGTCGGTGCGTCGGCGGGCGGCGCCGGATCCCCGGGCGCGCGCTGTGCCGGGTCCACCTGTTCGACGCCGACCGGCGGCCGGTAGTCGAGGTCGATCGGCGCCGGCCGGTAGCGGGCGGGCTGGCAGGCGGCGAGGACCGCGAGCGCGGCCGCGACGCCGCCTGGCGCGCGGCGACGGCGGGCGCTCACTTCGTCGCCTCCCCGTCGCCCGGCGTCGGCGCGCGCTGCTCCGGACGGTCGATGGTCGGCGGGAAGCCGTTGAGCTGGCGCCAGATTTCGAAGCCGAGCGACACCCGGTCGAGCACGATCCAGCCCTTGACCTTGGCGCCCTGCCGCAGGTACGGGGCCCCGGGCCACGCGTGCGGATTCTCCGACGCGCTGACCTTCTCGAACGTCAGGATGCTGCGCAGCCAGTCCACGATCGGGCCCTCCGGCTCGATGAACGGCCGCTCGTCGGGCAGGACCATGACGCGAAAGCGGCCGCTGCCGTCGTCGAACCGGTCGATGAAGGCGACCTTGCCGCCGAACGTGCCGATCGCCGCCGACGGCCAGCCGACCCACTGGATCGCGGGCCAGCCCTCGAACTGCAGGCGCACGTGCCGGCCGACGTCGATGAACGTCACGTCGTTGCCGTCGATGTACAGCTCCACGGCGAGCTGGCTCGTCGCGGGCACGAGCGTCGCGAGCGTCGTGCCCGCCTTGACGAAGCCGCCGCCCTGGCCGTTGGCGCTCAGGTTCTGCACGTAGCCGTCGATCGGCGCCGTCAGCTGTTGCTGGCGCTGCCGCTCGAGGTCGCGGCGCAGCCCCGGGATCGTGCCCTCCGCCTTGGCGACGTCGGCGGCCGCGGCGTCGCTCTTCGCCTTCGCGTCCTGCACCTTGACCAGCTCGGCGCGTTCGACCCGCTTGCGCGCGCTCTTCTTCGCGCGCAGGTCCGCCTCGGCGCCGAGCACGGCGGCCTCCTTGGCCGCGACGTCGACCCTGGCGATGTTGAGCTGCTGGCGGGCCTTCTGCAGCTCGACGCCCGGGCCGATGCGATCGGCGACGAGCCCGGCCCACATCTCCGCGACGAACTCCGCGAGCGACAGCGTCTCCCGTGCGACCTCGACCGCCCGCTCGGCGACGACGAGGGCCTGCTCGGCGGCAGCGATCTCGTCGTCGGCGAGCTGGACCGCGGCCTCGCGCGCCTGCTCGGCCGCCGCGACCAGCAGCTCGAGCTGGTCGCGCTTGCGCCTCGCGGCGTCCCGCTCCTCCTCGGCGGCGGCGAGCTGCTCCGCGAGGTTCTCGAGGATCCTCGGGTCGTTGTCGGCCAGGTCGACGATCGGATCGCCCTGCTCCACGAGCTGCCCCTCCTGCACGTGCCAGCGCCGGATCAGCCCGTCGGTCCGCGCCTGCAGCGGCATCGGCCGGTTCACCGGGTCGTACTCGATGACGCGGCCGACGCCGGGCAGGTTCTGCTGCCACGGCGCGAACGCCAGCGCGAACGGGACCAGCAGCAGGAGCACGACCATCACGCGCCCGAACCGCCGGGTCACCCGACGCCGACCCGCGCGCTCGATCGCGCGCAGCTCGGTCGCCGGGTAGACGACCTCGACACGGTCCTTCGCCGTCATGGGTTGTCTCCGCCGGGCGGCCCGGCCATCGCCGGCTCGAACTCGATGCTGCGGTCGCACGCCGCGACCACGTCCGGCGCCGCGGTGACGACCAGCATCGTCCACCCGTGCTTGCGATCGAACAGGTGGTCGATGACCTGCCGCCGGATCGCCGGCGTCAGCGAGTCGAGCGCGCCGTCGAGCAGCAAGAGCCGCGGCTCGCCGACGATCGCGCGCGCCAGCATCAGCCGGCTGCACTGGCTCGCGTCCAGCGGCTGGCCTTTCGTCGTCAGCGCGGTGTCGAGGCCGTCCGGCAGCGCCATGACCTCGTCCCACAGACCGACGTCGACCAGCGCGTCGCGCACCGCGGCTCCGGACACGTCGTCACGGCCGAACCGGATGTTCTCGACCACCGTGCCCTCGACGATCTCGGTGCCGTGCACCAGCGAGAAGTCGTCGCGGGTCTCGTCGAGCCGCAGCTGCCGCAGGTCGAGCCCCTCGACCGTGACGTGGCCGGCGCTGGGCTCGCGCAGCCCGAACAGCACGTCCAGCAGGCGGCTCGCGCTGCCGCCGACCGAGCCGACCAGCGCGACCCGTTCGCCGGCCGCGACCGACAGGTCGAAGACCGGCAGGTGCTGCACGTCGCCGTTCTGCCCGCAGCACACGCCGTCGAGCTCGATGCGCACGCCGCCGTCGGCGGGCCGGAGCGGCTCGCCGCTCTGGCGCTCGAGCGGCAGGTCGATGAGGTGGCCGACCTTGTCGGAGGCGGCGCAGACGTCGTACCAGCGCTCGAGCACGTTGCCGAGCTTGGTGATGTTCGCCACGACGGCCGTCACGATCAGCTCGCTGGCGACCAGCTGACCCGGCGTCAGCTGCTGGTCGATGACGAGCCAGCCGCCGATCGCCAGCACCGCCGTGCTGGCCAGCACCTGCAGGCCGAAGGCGCTGCAGACCTGCCGGAACAGGATGCGGAAGTGCCGCCGGCGCGCCTCGACCCAGTCGCGCGCGAGTTCGTTCGCCCGTTCCGCGGCGAAGTCGGCGCCGCCGTGGGTGCAGAAGGCGGTCGTGTGCCGCGCGAGCTCCTGCAGCCAGGCGGCGACCTCGTACTTCGCGATGGACTCCTTCACGGCCGTGCGCACGCCGCCGATGCCCAGCACGAACACGAGGATCGCGATCGCGATCAGCAGCAGCACCACGAACCCGAGCAGGAACGGGTGGTAGAACGCCAGCACGATCATGCCGACGCCGGTCGTCAGCACGATGTTGGTGACCTCGAGGAACAGCTTCGAACTGCTCTTCTGCACCGTCATCGTGTCGAAGAAGCGGTTGACGAGCTCCGGTCCGTAGCGCCGGTCGAACGCCGTGACGTCGACGCGCGGCAGCCGCCACGACAGGTCGCTGACGACCCGCACGAAGATGCGGCGCTCGATGATCTCGGCGACGAACACCTGCAGGGCGCCGAGCATCGCCTGCATCAACAGGCAGCCCAGCAGCACGCCGACGAGCACGACCAGCGGGGTCAGCAGCGTCCCGAACGTGATGTTGCTGATCAGCGCGTCGACCGTCAGCGGCACGGCGAGCGCCAGCACGGCGCTCGCGGCGCCGTAGACGACGATCGTGCGGAGGTCTGCCGCCTCCGGGCGCAGTAGCCGGAGATACTGCTGCCAGGGTTTGCGAGTGGTTTCGGAGGACACGGTCGGAGCGATCGGGCGGCCCGTCGTATGCCGCCGATACACGAAATCAATGTCGTATTTCGGAATCCGGCGGACGCCGCCCTGAGGGGATCCCGGTCACGGGTGGGCGGAGCTCCACTCGCCGGCGCGTTCGGTCGCGCGGCGCAGCAGCCGCCGCAGCGGCGGGCGCTGCAGCAGCCGTCGGCGCGCGCGGGC
>CALKYL010000434.1 GCA_938003515.1 uncultured bacterium | reverse complement strand
GCCGATGTTGGCGTTGATCTTCACCAGGAAGTTGCGGCCGATGATCATCGGCTCGGACTCCGGGTGGCGGCGGTTGGCCGGGATGATGGCGCGGCCGCGCGCGATCTCGCTGCGCACGAACTCGGGGTCGACGTTCTCGCGGATCGCGACGAAGCGCATCTCCTCGGTGACGACGCCCTTGCGCGCGTAGTGCAGCTGCGAGTGGTTGGTGTCCCCGCGTGCCAACCGCGCGTCGATCCACGGCTGCCGGCGCCTGGGCAGGCCCTGGCGCGGGTCGTGGCCCTGCGGCCCGGTCGTGTCGTAGACGCGCACGACGTCGCCGTTGGTCAGCCGGATGTCGCGGGCCGGGACGGCGAGGTCCGACACCTCGACCTTGGCGGAGCGGGGGAACGAGTCGGTGAGCGGGCGCAGGCCCCGCGTGGGCTTCGGGTCGTCGATCGCCATGGCTGCTGTTTCCTACGCCGGTACGAACCGGATCAGGTTCCGGGGTGCTTCTCAGTTCGCACGCGCGAACGCCCCCAAGCAGGGTGGGCCGCACAGCGGCCACCGTGCAGCTTGGACCCGCGGCGCCCGAGCCGCAAGGGACGTCAGCGGTTCTCGCGGTCGCGGTCCTTCTCGCCGGGCTTCTCGCCGGGCGTGCCCGTGCCCGCGGCGGAGGCGTCGACCGGCTGCGCCGACGACGGGCCGCCGGCCGGCGCCTCCGGACGCGCGGTGCCGTCTCGTTCGAGCCGGCGCAGCGCCAGCACGGCGCGCAGGTCGTCGTCGACGGCGCTGCCGAGCCAGTCGATCGCCTGCCGGGACAGCCGCAGCGAGTGCGACGACTCGGCCGCCTGGGCGAGCCTGGTGCCGGGGAAGAACATGTTGACGACGAACACGAGCGCGAGCACGACGCACGCGCCGGTCGCGATGCCGAGCACGCCGCCGCCGAGCCGGTCGAAGAAGCCGAGGCCTGCCTTGTCGGCGAGCTTCTTGACCAGCATCGCGACCAGGCTCAGCACCACGAGCACGGCGAGGAACAGCAGCACGTAGGCGAGATACAGCGTCGTCTCGCCGGTCGCGGCGGCGTCCGCGACCGCGCCCTCCGCCGCGCCCTCCGCCGGCGCCTCGCGGCCGAACCACCCGGCGACGTCCTGGCCGTAGCGGCCGGAGACGAAGTAGGCGACGACCAGGATGCCGACGCGGCTGACCTGCCAGATCAGGCCCTTGAACAGGCCGAGCACGAAGAACACCA
Source organism: uncultured bacterium (assembly GCA_938003515.1). The sequence continues at coordinate 1,653 of CALKYL010000434.1, read as the reverse complement.
GCAGGACGGCCAGCGCCGTGTGGTCGACCCAGCCCAGCGCCTGCAGCTGTGCGATCAGGTCCTGGGGCGGCGGCTCGGGAGTCTGGGGCATGGGCATCACGGTGGCGGCCATTGTGCCCGTGGGGGGGCGGTTTGTCGCGGGGCGTAAGGTGCCGGCCGGGGCGTTACGGCCGGTCGCCCTTTGCATTCCGGCGAGCGAGCGGCGACCCTGCCGGCGATGGTGCCGAACGTTCTGCCGTGATGAGCCGAGACGACCTGCAGGGTCTGACCGCGTGCGTGGTGCGCCTCGCGCGCCGCCTGTCCGACGAGCCGCGGCTCGCGCCGGAGCTGCTGCGCGCCCGGCGGCAGTTCTTCGGAGACGCGCGCGGGCCCGGCACGCGGCCGGCCGACGACGCCGCCGAGCATCGCTTCGCGGAGTGGTTCCTGCTCGAGCGGGAGAGCGAGACCCTCGGCGCGGTGCCGTCGACGGTGCCGCCGTACGCCGAACTCGCGGCCGAGCTCGCCGGCTCGCTCGTCGGCGTGTTCCTGGTGCAGTCGGGCGGGCCCACCGTCACCGCGCGCGACCTGCAGGACGACGCGGTGCTCGAACTCGCCGACCAGCGCGGACTCGGCGCCGGCGACCTGATCGTCGGCCGGCTGTTCCCGGTCTCCGGCGAGCGCTGGGCGCCGTCGGTCGCCGCGCCGGTGCTGCGCCCGGGCCGCGAGGTCGCGGCCGCGTTCGCGCACGACCTCGAGCGCCTCGGGCTCGACCGCCGACTGCAGCCGATCGAGCTCGAGCACCTGCTGCTGCGCGGTCGCGCCGGCAGCGAGCCCGACGCCGCGCCGCCGGCGCCGCCGCTCGAGCACCTCGAGGCGGACCTCGAGCGGCTGCTCGTCGAGGTCGGCGAGCGCCACAGCGCGACGGCGATCAGCCAGCAGCTCGCCGCGGCCGAGCGGCCGGGGCCGCTGCTCGGTCCGCTGCTCGACCAGCTCGCGTTCGACACCGACGTCGACCTCGAGCGCGCGCGGCAGCTGCTGCTCGCGATCTGGAACGCGCACCACGCCGGCGCGGGCCCGAGCACCGAGGACCCCGCCGCGCCGTCGTCCGGGCCGCCCGGCGAGACGCTCGGCGAACGTCTGGTGCGCACGCTCGACGAGGGGCTCGAACAGAAGCGCGACGTCGCGGAGCTGTTCGCGCAGCTCGAGCGCATGGCGGGGATCGACGACGACGACGCCGACGACGCCGCCGAGGACGACGAGGACGCCGAGAGCGGCGTCGGCGGACCGCACCCGGCCGGCGAGGCCGACGACGGCGACCTCGGCCCGCTGGTGACGGAGTACCTGTGGGAGAGCGGCCGCGACCAAGAAGGCGACGGGCCGCTGCGGCTGTGGGTCGAGCTGCAGCAGAACGCGCCGGTGCCGCGCACCGACGTCGAGGCGATCGCGGCGTCGGACCTGATGCGCCTGTTGCTGCACGTCTACCTGCGGGCGACGCCCGGTTCGCGCGCCCGAGACGTGCGGGCGGCGTTCGACGAGCTGCGCCGGTTCTACGACTGGGTCGCGGCGACGCAGGAGATCGACCGGCGCGACGCGCTGCAGCGCTGCAAGGGCTCCCTGCTCGAGCAGCTCGACCGGCTGCAGGCGGCGGGGGAGGCGCTGACCACCGACGAACGC
>CALKYL010000433.1 GCA_938003515.1 uncultured bacterium | reverse complement strand
GTGACAGTTCGTTCTTTACTTCGATCGTGAACTGCTCGCCGCCGTGGCCATTGGTCAGTACGGTGAACAGGCCGTCGATCGTGATGACCTCGGCGTTGAGCGTGCAGCCGGGGCCGAACGGGACCGGGATGGTGACCGGCGCCGGCGTGCCGCCGATCAGGAACGCGAACGAGGTGACCGGGCCGCCGCGCAGCCGGATCGTCAGCGGCGCCGAGATGGCCGGCGGCGCGCTGCCGATCAGGATCTCACCGGTCGGCGAGCTGCCCTGCGGCGTGGACGTTCCGGCGGCGGCGCAGCCCGTCGGCGTCGAGACGCGGAAGTTGTCGAGCAGGCCCCACTGGCCGTCCGGCGAGGCGCTGATCGAGTTGAACGGATCCTCGTAGCCGATCATCGCGAAGCCCGGCTGCGGGGTCGCGGTCTCGTCGAAGAACGGGACGCCGTTGTAGAAGACGCGCGTGCCGCCGGCGTCGACCTCGATGTCGACGCGCACCCAGGTGTTGGCCGCGCAGCCGTTCGGGCCGCCGACCGCGTTGCTGTCGAAGGCCTCGTTGAACGGGCCGCTCTCGCCGGGCTGCGTGTCGCCGAGGTCGGCGAGCTCGACGTCGCCGTCGTTGATGGCAGCGTCCTCGCTGCCGTAGCCGTTCTCGCCGGCGAGCCAGCCCCAGATGCCGAAGCAGCCGGCGCCGCGGTTGTTCCGCGCCTCGATCGGCGCGACGTTGTCGACGCCGACGCCCCAGAGCAGCTGCTCGGTTCCGCCGGCAAGCACCTGCACCGGCACGTTGATCCACGCGTCGAACGACAGCCGGTAGCGGCCGCTGAAGGTGATCGGCGTCGCGCCGGCGATGATGTTGACGCCCGTCGCGAAGCCGGCGGTCAGGTTGCCCTGGATCAGGACGCCGCGCGTCGGCGTCGAGCCCGCGATCGGTCGCGGCGCTTCGGGGATCGTGAAGGTCGTCGCGCCGACCGTCACGTTCGAGTAGTCGACGAACTGCACGACGGTGTCGGGCTGCTGGACGATGGTGACGTCCGCCGAAGCCTGGCTGTCGAACGCTTCCGCGAACTGGGCGCGCAGCCCGGTCGCGGCGAGCGCACAGACGGTGAGGGAAAGAAGGCGAGGAGCAGATTGGGTCATGGTGTGTACGGGCGGGGGAAGCACCCTTCTCCTAGGGGCGCCGATCGTAGACGGCGCCGGATGACGCAACAAGGCTCTGCGAGGCATGTTGGGATCGTCGTGCGGGGTGGGCGTGGAACGGTGCGGCGGAACGCACGCCCAACGCGTGCCCGGTCGCGGCGCCGAGGGCCGGCGGCCCGTCCGCGCCGCCAGGCAGGCGCGCGGCCGCGGAAACCCCGACGATGCGGGCGGAATCCTGCCCGTCGGAGCGTCGCACGACCGGCACCCTCCCGAAGGACCACCCGATGATCCGCGCCGTCTCGTGCTCGTTGCTCTCCGCCGCAGCGCTCTGCCAGGAGCCTCAGCCGATCCGGCTCGAACTGGTGGCCGGCGGCCTCGAACTGCAGGCGGCGTGGGAGCCGTTGACCGACACCGTCTACGGCTTCGACCGCAGCCAGCCTCTCGTCCGGGACCTGGCCGTGGCGAAGCAGCGCCAGCGCCACGACGCGAGCGCGTTCCGCGTGTTCCTGCCCGCCGGGCCCGTCGCCGTCGGCGACGTCTGGCGCGTCGACGTGCGCGCGGCGCTGCCGCTCTTGCGCCAGCTGCACCCCGGCGCGACGCACGCGATGCACCACGGCTTCGCCGTCGCCGCGCCGGGCGGCTTCGGGTGTCTGCGGGCCGTCGACGAAGCGCACGCCGAGATCCGGCTTCGCCTGCACGCCGACTTCCTGATCGACGGCGACGGCACGCGCGGCCGCTCGTCGTGGTTCACGCCGGCGCAGTTCTGCGGCCGCCTCGTGGTCGACCGCCAGAGCGGCGCGCCCGTCGCGTTCGAGCTCGCCGTGCCGCAGCAGCGCGCCAACGTCGACGTCAACATCGCGACCGAGCGCGGCGGCATGGCCGACATCGGCCGCGTGCCGCGGCTCGGGCTGCGCGGGGGCGCGTTCCCGGCGCTCGCCGACGGCGCCACGGCGATCGCAGAACGCGACGCCGACGCCCGGCTCGCCGAGCGCTTCTATCCGTGCGCCGCGATCGAGTGGCACGACCTCGCCGCCGCGCGCGCCGAAGCGCGCGCGACCGGCAAGCCCCTGCACGTGATCGCGCTGTTCGGCAGCCTGCTCGACGAGTCCTGTTGAGGCAGCGGCAAGACCCTCCGTGCGAGGGTGCTCGGCGAACCCGAAGTGCTCGCGACGCTGCAGCGCGACTTCGTCAACGTCTGGCTGCTCGCGAAGGACCTCGACGGCATCGCGGCACGCTCCGGCGATCCGGACGTCGCGACGCTGTGCGCGCGGATCCGCGAGCACTACGACTATCCGGTGGACAGCGTCGTGATCACGCCCGACCTGCGCGTCGTCGGCCACGTCAACGCCCACGCCGAACGCGCGCGGTCCCCGGAGGGCTACCTGGGGTTCCTGCGAGAGGCGCTCGCGCGCGCGCGCGGCGAAGAGCCGCCGGCGCTGCCGGCGGTCCGGCAGGAGGCGGAGCGCACCGCGGCCGCGCGGGAGCGTGCGCCCGTGGTTCTGACCAGGGCGAAGCCGAGCGACAGCGTGCTCGACACGATCCGGCACGGCGGCTTCGCGGATCCGGCCGTCTTCTTCGTCGCGATCGACGTGACCGCGTTCCGCGACGGCGGCGTGATCGAGGTCGCCGTGCGCGTGGTAACCGGCACCGCGGCGGGGCAGTTCGAGCTGTGCGCGGCGCCGCCCGGCCAGCCGCAGGCGATGCGGCCGGTCGAATCGCTGCCGAGCCTCGAGCCCGGCACCGAAGGCACCCTGCGCCACCGGTTCGAGGCCGGCGCGACGCTCGGCCTGGTCGCGATGCCCGCCGGCGGCGCGATCGAGGGCGAGGGCAACGCGTTCCTCGCGACGATCACCGTGCGGCCGGACTGAGTCGCTGCGGCGCCCGTCGCGACGGGCGCCGCGGCGCGGGTGGATCCGCGACCGGAAGCCGCGATCAGAAGCTGCCGACGGTGAACGTGACGCCGTTCGAGACCGTCATGTTGTCGAACAGGTTGCTGCCCGCCGGGTCGATCCAGATCGACTGGCTGTAGACGACGAAGCCGGCGAGCGTCGGGTCGTTCGGGATCGGGACCGGCAGCGACATCGAACCGACGCCGCCGATGTTGGAGATGACGTTGAGGAACGACGAGCCCGGCGCCAGCCACGCGAAGCTGCCAGGGGCGGCGCCGAACGGATCGAGCGGCACCGGCGTCGCCAGCACCGACTGGCTGATCAGGTTGGCGCCGAAGCTCGTGCCGGTCTCGTTGCTCGTGATCAGGTCGACCTGGCCGCCGATCAGCGGCGAGCCGCCGACCTCCAGCTGCAGCGGGAAGAGCTCCGGCAGGTCGACGACGAAGCCGGCCAGCGTGGTGATGTCGAACGGCTCGGTCAGCGGCGACTCGCCGCCGGGCGACCAGCCGATCACCGTGTAGTCCCCGCCGAACCACGGGCTGCCGCCGGCGGCGTCGACCTGCTGCCACAGGATCTGCACGTTGCCGTTCGTGGCGTCGAACTGGAACTGCACCGTGCTCGGGTTCGAGGCGCCGGCGGGGTAGCTCTCGACGTTCTCGTACGTCACGTAGACGATGCCGTTGACGAGGTCCTCCTCGATCGAGATCGCGCCGCTGCCCGCCTCGGCCGGGTTGAAGTCGTGCCAGCTGTACCAGGCCGTGGCCGTCGCGTTGATCGCGTCGTCGGCATCGATCGCCTGGGGCGTCAGCTGGCTCTGCTGGTCGACCGAGACGTAGCCGTTCGAGTGGACCCAGAGCGTGTTGGTGGTGCTGCCGCCCGCGTCGGTCGGATACGGGATCGGCAGGTTCAGGGTCACCGAGACCTCGCCGTCGTCGTTCGTCGGCCCCGGCACAGGCGTGCCGACCGTGCCGACCGGGACGTAGGTGGCGGTGCCCGGCGTGACCGCGTAGCCGTTGCCGAGGAACGTCATCAGGATCGAGCGGCCCTGCAGCGCGCCGTTCGCGGCCGCGGAGGTCACGAACTGCTGGAAGAACGAGGCCGACTTGTTGACCGACCCGATGCCGAAGGTGGCCGAGGACGAGCACGCGTGCGGCACGTTGCCGATCGCGTAGAGGAACTGCACGCGCCACCGCGCCGCCGGGGCGAACTGGCCGTTGGGCAGCGGCCCGATGTTGGTCAGGGGCGCCGTCGCGAACGGCGTCAGCTGCGCGGCGCCGTTGGCGATCGACATCTCGGTGGTCGCGAACGCCTGCGTCAGGTTCGACACCGGCACGATCTCCGACCACACGTCGATGTGCTCGACCGCGATGCCGTAGGTGCCCGGCTGCAGCACGACGCCTGGCGTCAGGCACGCCAGCGTGTTGGCGAACGGGCCGTTCGAGGTCACCGGTCCGGACGCCATCAACGTCCAGACGCCCGGGTTGGTCTCGTTGCCGACGTGCGTGCCGCCGGCCGCCGTCATGTAGAAGTTGATCGAGCCCTCGGTGCCGGCCGGGCTGGCCGTCGGGATGCGCAGCGCCTGCAGCGTCACGGTGGTGGTGACGTTCAGGTCGTAGAAGTTGCAGCCGGCGACGCTGTAGGTGCCGACCAGGCCGGTGACCGGCCCCGAGGTCGGGTTGACGATGAGCGGCGACTGCGCGACGGCGAGGGCGGAGAGGCCGAGGACCGCGAAGAGGGTGGAGGTTCTCATGTTCTTGTCTCGGACGTGGGCTCGGAACGCGTCGCTGCCCGGGGCTCGACAGGCGTGTTCTTCGCGCGGGTCCCAGGACTCTAGAGCATCCCGCCGAGAGCGTCGAGCCGGGCCGCGCGGACGGCCGGTAGAACTCCACGGCGAAAAGGGAACGAGGTCTGCGCGCGTGGTCCCGGCCCTCGACGCGGACCCCTCGGACGCCGCGAGCGTGCGACGACACGGGCGCAG
>CALKYL010000432.1 GCA_938003515.1 uncultured bacterium | reverse complement strand
CTGCCGTTCGCCCTCGCGCAGGCCCTTGCCAGACGCGAGGTGCTGGCCGAGGTCGAGGCGCCGCGCCGCTTCGGCGAGGGGCGGACGGCTGACGATGCGCGCGCGCGTCTCGGTCAGCTGGCCCTCCGCGACCTCGTCGTCCGCGCGGTACAGCACGTCGGCGACGGCGAAGTTGAGGAACGCGTCGCCGAGGAACTCGAGCCGCTCGTAGCTCTCCCTGCCCTCGTTGCCGAGCGAGGCGTGGGTCAGGGCGCGGTCGAGCAGCGCGAGGTCCTTGAACCGGTAGCCGAGGCGTTCGCACAGCTCGCGGAGCGTGCGACGCCGCGCCGTGTCGACGGCCGCGCTCGCGCGGGCCGTCACGCGCGCGACCGGGCCGGGGTGGGGGCGATGGCGCTCATCGGACGCGCCATGGTAGCGCCCCCGGCAGCGCGCGTCAGCCGACCTCCTGGCGCCGCTCGCGGCGCTTGCGGTCGCTCTCCTTGAGGTGCAGCTTGCGCAGCCGCACCGACGTCGCGGTGATCTCGACCAGCTCGTCCTCGCCGACGTATTCGAGCGCGTCCTCGACGTTGAAGGTGCGCGGCGGCGGCAGCTTGACGAAGGCCTCCTTGGTCGAGCTGCGGTTGTTGGTCGCCTTCTTCTCGCGCACGACGTTGACGACGAGGTCGTTGTCCTTGCAGTGCTCGCCGACGATCATGCCCTCGTAGACCTCGGCGCCGTCGGGCACGAAGAACGTGCCGCGGTCGCGCAGGTTGTCGAGCGAGTAGAACGTCGCGGAGCCGTGCGCCATCGACACGAGCACGCCTGCGATGCGCTCTTCGATCGCGCCGCGGTAGGGGCCGTAGCCGTGGAAGACGTGGTGCATCGTCGCCTGGCCCGCGGTCGCGTTGAGCAGCCGGCTGCGCACGCCGATCAGGCCGCGCGCCGGCACCGTGAACTCGACGCGCGTGAACGTGCCCTTGCGGTCCATCTTGAGCATCTCGGCCTTGCGGGTGCCGAGGATCTCGATAATCTTGCCGACGTTGTCGGCCGGGCAGTCGACGGTCAGGTATTCGATCGGTTCGTGCTTCTCGCCGTCGACGTCCTTGAACAGCACCTGTGGCTTCGCGACCGCGAACTCGTAGCCCTCGCGGCGCATCGTCTCGAGCAGGAAGCCGAGGTGCATGACGCCGCGGCCCGACAGCTTGAAGCTGTCCGCGCCTTCGCCCGCCTCGACGCGCAGCGCCACGTTGGTGCGCAGCTCCTTCTCGAGCCGCTCGCGCAGGTGGCGCGAGGTCAGGAACTTGCCCCCGTCGCGGCCGGCGAACGGCGAGTCGTTGACGCGCATGACGATCGTCATCGTCGGCTCGTCGATCGCGATCACCGGCATCGCCTCGGGGTGCTCGAGCGCCGCCAGCGTGTCGCCGATCGCGATGTCCTCGACGCCGTAGACGCCGCACAGGTCGCCCGCCTCGACGCGTTCGGTCTCCTCGCGGCCGAGGCCGACGAAGCGCAGGACGCCGCGCACGCTCACTTCGCGCTGGGCGCCGCTGCGGGCGAGGTGCACGACGCGGCTGCCCTGCTCGATCGCGCCGCGGTGCACGCGGCCGATCGCGATGCGGCCGACGTAGTCGCTCCAGTCGAGCGTGGTGACGCGGAACTGCAAAGGCGCCGTCGGGTCGTCGACCGGCGCCGGGATGTGGCCGACGATCGCCTGGAACAGCGGCTCGAGGTCCTTGCCGTCCGGGCCCTGCCGCGCCGCGGCGAGGTCGGTCGTCATCCAGCCCTGGCGGCCGGACCCGTAGAAGACCGGGAACTCGAGGGCCTCTTCGTCGGCGTCGAGGTCGATGAACAGGTCGAAGACCTCGTTGACGACCTCCTGCGGCCTCGCGTCGGGCTTGTCGATCTTGTTGACGACGACGATCGGCTTGAGGTGGTGCGAGAACGCCTTCTGCAGCACGAAGCGCGTCTGCGGCATCGGGCCCTCGGCGGCGTCGACGAGCAGCAGAACGCCGTCGGCCATCGACAGCACGCGCTCGACCTCGCCGCCGAAGTCGGCGTGGCCCGGCGTGTCGATGATGTTGATGCGCGTGCCGCGGTAGCTGACCACGGTGTTCTTGGCGAGGATCGTGATGCCGCGCTCCTTCTCGAGCTCGTTGCTGTCCATCACGCACTCGCCGACGGCCTCGTTGGCGCGGAAGGTGCCGGTCTGGCGCAAGAGCCCGTCGACCAGCGTGGTCTTGCCGTGGTCGACGTGGGCGATGATCGCGACGTTGCGGATGTCTCGGGCCATGGAGGCAGGGGGGCGCCCGGAAAAGGCGGCGAAGGATTGTCGCGAACGGCGCCCCGCCGTCAACGGGGGATGCGGCCCGGCGGCGGCGCGCTCAGCGGCCGCGCGCCGCGTCGGGGGCCTGGCGCACGTCGAGGTCCGCCAGGGTCGTCTGGCTCGCCCACTCGGCGAGGCTGTCGTTGAGGCGGCTCCAGATCGGGTGCAGCGAGCACGGCCGCTTCGGGTCGCACTCGGCGAAACCGAACGCGCAGCCGCCGTCGATCTCGAGCGACAGCGCCGCGAGCACGTCGGCGATCGGGATCGCGCGGGCCGGCTTCTGCAGCTGGAAGCCGCCGTTCCGACCGCGCTGGGCGCGCACCAGCCTCGCGACGACCAGCTTGCGCATGACCTTCGACAGATACTGCTTCGGCACGCCGGTGACCGCAGCGAGGTCGGCGGCGTTGATCGTCGCCCCCGGCTCGAGGCCGGCGAGCACTGCGAGCGCGCGCAGGCCGTAGACGGCGGTCAGGCTCAGCAGCATGGCAGGCTCGGCGGCATGGCGGACGCGCCGGCAGGCGCGGCGCCGCAGCGTATCGGGAAACGGGAGCCCATCCGACTCCGCGGCCGACTCGCCTGGCCGGCGGGCAGGGATCGGACGGCCGGCGGGGTCACTTCGGCGGCGGGGTCAGAACGGCGTCGACGACGTGCACGTAGCCGTTGGAGCCCCGGATCGACGCCACGACCCTCGCGTCGTTGATGCGCAGCTCGCCGTCGACCTGGCGGATGCGGACCTTCTTTCCGTTGGCCATGCCGAGCTCGTGCATGCGTCCCAGCATGCCGGGGTCGTAGGCGGTCGTGGTCGCGTGGTACTTGATCAGCTCCTGCAGGTCGGCCTTGTTGTCCGGCCGGAGCAGGTCGTCGACGGTGCCCGGTGGCAGCGCGGCGAACGCCGCGTTCGTCGGCGCGAACACGGTCAGCGGCCCCGGGTTCGCGACCGACTTGACGTAGTCGGCCGCCTGCAGCGCGGCGACCAGCGTCGTGTGGTCCTTCGAGCCGGCCGCGATGTTGACGATGTTCTGCGGATCGAGCGGGAACGGCTGCTCTTCGCGCACCGCGCGCGTCGGCGCAGGGGCGGTCGAGCCCGCCTCCTTGCCGCAGGCGGTCAGGACGAGGGCGGTGGCGAGCACGGTCAGCGGGCGGTTCATGGAGCCTCCAAAAAACGAGGTCAAGGTCGATTATACGATGTCGTCGCGCGCGAGCACCAACGGCGGAGGCTCGCCTCGAACTCCGGCCGGTCTTCTGCGATCCGGGCCTGAAGGGCCGAATGGACCCCCGAAAGGCGTAGCGAGGCGACAACTGCGGCCCGGTCGGAGATCTCGAGCAATATTGGAGGCGTGCATCCATTATTATGGGAACCAAGCAACCCGATCCCCGATGAGGCTCCCCTCCATGTCCCGTCCGGTGCTCACCGTGTTCACCGCGCTCGTCGCCGCCGCCTGCTGGTCGTCCTGCGGAGGCGGCTCGCCGGCCGAGAACGGCCGCCGCACCGCCGTGCGCCCGCCGCAGCCCGCCGCGACCGCCAAGACCGGCGTCGCCGAAGCGCGCGCCCTGTTCGACTCGCTGTGCTTCACGTGCCACGGTGCGGCAGGCCGCGGTGACGGCCCCGGTGCGGCCGCGCTCGACCCCAAGCCGCGCTCGTTCGCCGACGCGTCGTGGCAGGAATCGGTCACCGACGCGCAGATCGAGAAGGCGATCGTCTACGGCGGCGCCGCCGTCGGGAAGAGCCCGATGATGCCCGCGCAGCCGCAGCTGAAGGGCAAGGCCGAGGTGCTGGGGGGCCTCGTCTCGATCGCACGCGGCTGCCGCGCCCCGGGACGCCCACCCCGTGCCCCCTGCCCCCGCGACCCCCGATGAGCCCCCCCGAGTCTGCGTGACCCGAACCCCGGCCGCCCCCGACTCCAGCGACTCCGACTCCAGCGACTCCGACCGAACGAGAAACCCCATGCAAGCTCCCCGTCTCCCCCGTGCGCCGCGGACCGCGGCGCTCCTGTGCCTCGCCCTGACGGCCGCCTGCGGCGGCAGCGACGCCGCGGCCGGCGGCGGCAGCGACGTGCTCGCGCTGATGCAGGCCCGCGACCTGACCGAGCAGGACGTCACCGCCGCGCTCAAGACCTACACGCCGACCGGCCGGCACGACGAGTACTACACGTTCGCGTCCGGCGGCCACGGCGGCAACCTGATCGTCATCGGCGTGCCGAGCATGCGCATCCTGAAGTACGTCGGCGTGTTCACGCCCGAGCCCTGGCAGGGCTTCGGCTACGGCGACGAGAGCGGTGACGTCGTCGCGACGAAGAAGCACGGCCACGACATCACCTGGGCGGATATGCACCACCCGGCGCTGAGCGAGACCGGGGGCGACTACGACGGCCGCTGGATCTTCGTCAACGACAAGTGCAACCCGCGCATCGCCGTCGTCGACCTGCACGACTTCGTCACCAAGCAGATCGTCGGCACGGATTTGATCCAGTCCGAGCACGGCGCGGCCTTCGTCACCCCGGACACCGACTACGTCATCGAGACGGCGCAGTATCCCGCGCCGCTCGGCGGTGCCTACGCGCCGATCGAGGAGTACGACGAGAAGTATCGCGGCGCGATGGTCTTCTGGCGCTTCGACAAGCAGCGCGGCCGCATCGCGCCCGAGCAGTCGTTCGCGATCGAGCTGCCGCCGTACATGCAGGACCTCGCCGACTGCGGCAAGAAGGTCAGCGACGGCTGGATCTACTGCAACTCGTTCAACGTCGAGCGCTCCTACGGCGGCATCCTCGAGGGCAAGCCACCGCTCGAGTCCGGCGCGTCGCAGAACGACATGGACTATCTGCACTGCATCGACTGGCGGCGCTGCGAGCAGCTGGCCCGCGACGGCCGCGCCGAGACGATCGCCGGTATGCGCACGATCCGGTTGCAGACGCTGCTCGACGAGAACGTGATCGCGTTCGTGCCCGAGCCCAAGAGCCCGCACGGCGTCGACGTGACGCCCGACGGCGCCGCGGTGGTCGTCGGCGGCAAGCTCGACACCCACACGACCGTCTACGACACCAGGAAGATCGCCACGTCGATCGCCGCCAAGAAGTATGTCGGCAAGGACCCCTTCGGCGTGCCGATCCTCGACTTCCAGGACTCTATCCTGGGCCAGTTCGAGATCGGCCTCGGCCCGCTGCACACCGTATTCGACGCCGACGGCTACGCCTACACCTCGGTGTTCATCGAGACGGTCGTCGCCAAGTGGTCGCTGAAGGACCTGAAGGTCGTCGACAAGATCGACACCCACTACAACATCGGCCACCTGGTCACCGCCGAGGGCGACACCGTCAGCCCGGACGGCAAGTACCTGATCGCGATGAACAAGTGGGCCCTCGACCGGTTCGCGCCGGTCGGACCGCTGCTGCCGCAGAACTTCCAGCTGATCGACATCAGCGGGCCGAAGATGGAGCTGCTCTACGACAGGCCGCTCCCGCTCGGTGAGCCGCACTATGCGCAGATGATCAAGGCGGACAAGCTGCAGCCGATCGAGGTCTACAAGCCGATCGGCTTCAATCCGATCACCGACCAGGTCGATCCGAACGCGACGGTGGCCGGCAAGGAGCGCATCGAGCGCCGCGCCGACGGCGTGCACGTGTTCATGACCGCCGTGCGCAGCCCCTTCTCGCCCGACCTCGTACGCGTCAAGCAGGGCGACGTCGTGCACCTGCACGTGACCAACGTCGAGCAGGCGAAGGACGCGACGCACGGCCTCGCGATCGGCGGACACAACGTCAACGTCAGCCTCGAGCCCGGCAAGCACTGCAACGTGACCTTCACGGCCGACCGCTCGGGCGTGTTCCCGTTCTACTGCACCGAGTTCTGCAGCGCGCTGCACCTCGAGATGGCCGGCTACCTGCTGGTCGAGCCGCAGTAGCGGTCGGCCGTCCGCCCGTCTCCGTCCCCATACTCCGTCCTGCCCGCACCCGCCACGACGATGCGCCTCGCCACCGCTCTGCTCCTGTGTGCCGCCTGCGGCGCCGGGCCGGCCG
>CALKYL010000431.1 GCA_938003515.1 uncultured bacterium | reverse complement strand
GGTCGGCGCCGACGCGAACGTGACCGCGAGCGCGAACCAGGGGCGGGCCGCCGCCGGCCCGCTTGCGGGCAGCACCCGCTCGGCGCGACGCCACGCCGCCGGCAGCAGCGCCGCCCGGGCCGACTCCCAGTCGTGCGCGCCGGGCGCGACTTCGAGACCCGCGCGCAGCTCTTCGTCGACGCGCGACCAGGTGTCCCGCCAGCGCTCGGGCACCGTGGCGACCGCGTCCATCGCCTGGCGGGCGCCGACGAGATCGCCGGTGTAGTAGCGGACGAGCACACGCTCGTAGGTCCATTCGGCGCGCCACGACCACGCGGCCAGGCCGAGCGCCACCGCGACCGCGCCGATCACGGCGAGCCGCAGCCGCCGGCTGCGACGGTCGAAGCCGGCGCGGAACTCCGAGTCGCGTTCGTAGCGTTGCATCACCGCGAGGCGCTGCCGCTCGTCGGGGTGCACGCTCAGCAACCGCGCCGGGCCGCGCAGGTGCGCGTGCGTCAGGCGCGCCACGAGCAGCAGCGCGCGGCTGCACGGCTCGGCGCCGAGCGATCGGACCGACGCGACGTCCGCTTCGTGCTCGAACCGCCGCGCGAGTCCGCGCACCAGGAGCCACAGGGCGAGCATCGATCCGACCGCGGCCGCGGCCTGCACGACCACGTCGACCCGATCGAGATCGACGGCGTGCAGCGGCGCGAGCAGCAGCAGCGGCACGAGGACGGCGAGCAGCATCAGGATGCCGGGGTGTCCCATGCGGGCGTGACCGATCTCGTGCGCGAGCACGCCCGACAGAGAGCGGCTGTCGAGCGTCGCCAACAGGCCGTCCGTCAGGCAGAGCAGGCGTCCGAACGGCAGCGGTCCGACCATCATCGCGTTCATCGCGCGCATCCCGGTCGGCAGCATCAGCACGCGATCCGGCCGGAAGCGCAGCGCTGCGGCGAGCGCGCGGAGGGTCGCACCCAGCGGCTCCGGCAGCCGCCGCAGCGTACCGAACGCGATCCGGAACCAGAACGGCAGCACGAGCGACGCCGCCACCAGGAAGGCGACCGTCCCCGCGGTCGTGCCGAACGACGTCACCAGCACGACGACGTAGCCGGTGCGATGCAGGTGCAACAGGTCGAGGCCGACGCCGAGCAGCGCGGCCGGGAGCAGGGCGAGAAGCGGCCAGCCCAGCCGCAGCCGCACGAACGGCCAGACCTCCGGCCACCTCGGCAGCAGCGCCGCCGCGACCGGCAGCCGCCCGCGCGTCTCCAGATCGACCTCGAGCAGCGCCTCGGCCGAAGTCGCGAGCACGAGGCGCGGCAGCTCGGCCAGGTAGAGCGGCAGCAGCGCGAGCGCGATCCGGAGGGCGTGGCTCTCCGGCGCCAGCCGGTCGATCCAGTCGCCGTAGGCGCCGAAGGCGAACAGCGCGTGCAGCGCGAGCGGGACCGCGACCACCGACAGCCGCAGCAGCGACCGCGGCGGCGCGATCGGCGGTCGCGCGGTGACGAGCACCCTGCGGGCGCCGGCGCGCGCGACGGCGGCGAGCAACGCGGGCACCGCCAGCGCCGTCGCCGCTGCGGCCAGCGCTCCCGGCTCGCCCTCGCCGGGCAGCGACACGCCGACCTCGCGGTGGACGACGACCACCAGCAGCCCGAGCAGGAACGCGAACGGCAGCGCCAAGGGTCAGCGCCCGCGCTCGCCGCCGTCGTCCGGACCGAACGCGCGGCGCAGCAGCTCCGGGAAGCGCTCGTCGCGGCGGAGCAGCTCGATCTCGGGGTCCCGTTCGAACAGCTTGCGTTCGAGCCGCAGCGACGCGTCGAGGTGGGGCGAGGCCGCGTCCGAGGCCGCCCTGCAGCGCGTAGACGCACGCCGCGGCGTAGTAGGCAACCGGCTGCAGCCGCACGCCGGAGTCCTCGGCGAGCTTCTGCGCCGAGACGTGGGCCCGGGCCGCGGCGCGGTAATCTCGCAGCAGCGTGTAGTAGTCGGCGAGCTGCAGCGTCGTCAGCACGCGGTCCTCGGCGTCGCCCTCCGCCGTCGCCGCGACGAGCTCCGCCAGCACCGCCTCCGCCGGCTCGCGCAGGCCCCACTGCCAGAGCATCGCCGCGAGCGCTCTGCGCAGGTCCTGCGGCTCGCGGTCGTCCTCGACGAGCTCGAGGATCGCGTCGACGCGAGCGGCCGACGGCCGGCGTTGCTGCAGGTCGCGCAGCGCCGGCACGAGCCGCACCCGGAACGTCAGCGGATACCACTCCGGCGTGTCGAGCAGCAACCCGAACAAGAACTCGCCGGCGAACGGCTGCAGGTGCGCGAGCGGGGCGTACTGGCCGACGAACACGACGCCGCTCTTGTGCTGCCGGCGCAGGAACTCCAGCGTCACCTGGGTGCTCAGGGCCCGTACGCCCTTGGTGCGCGGCGCGGACGGGGCGGCTCCGGCGGCGGCGAGCTGGCCTCCGAGCCACGCGAGGCCGACCTGGGGCTCGTCGAGCATCGCGGCCACCGTGTCGGCGAGCAGTTCGCTCGAGGTGTGGTCGGAGGCGAGCCACGCTTCGCCGGCCGTCGCGACCCGCTCCGCGCGCGACTGCGCCCGCGCGGCGCCCGCGTCGAGCACGCCCGCGAGCGCGGGTGCGAGCGCCAGCACGCTCCGCCACGACAGGCCGCCGACGCACGGGATCATCGAGCCCGCTTGTAAACCGCGGGCACGCGCCGCGACAGCCCCGGAATCACGCGACGGTCGCCGCCGCGAGCAGCGCGAGGCCGAGCTGGTCCGGATCGGCCGGGGCCGCGACGCACGCGACGCGAAGGCCCGTGCCGGCGACCTCGGCGGCGAGCGCCGCCGCGAACTCGGCGAGCGCGGCC
>CALKYL010000430.1 GCA_938003515.1 uncultured bacterium | reverse complement strand
CGGCCCCGCGGTCCCGACCCGGCGCGCGACCACCACCGCGCCCCGCGAAGGCGCTTCCATCGCCGCTGTGGTCGCCACCGGGCACGAAGGAGCGAGCACACCCAAGTCCACAGTTCCATGCGGCGGCTCAGCGCCGCGGCCGATCGGTCTCGACGTCGAGGCTGCCGGTGCGCAGCAGGCGGATCGCGCGCTCGTGCTCGGCGGCGCTGCGGCTCGAGATCGACACCAGCACCTGGCCACCCTGCAGGGCGAGCACCGTGCGCGCCAGCCGCGGATTGACGAGGCCAGCGCCGACGATGCCCGACATCACGGCGCCGATCAGGATCCCGGCGAAGGCGCCGAAGCCGAAGCCGAAGCCCGAGGGCAGCTCGAGCTGGCCGAACACCACGCCGCCGAGCAGCGCGCCGAGCGTCGAGCCGACGCCGATCCCGATCGCGAGCCCCCGCCGCGCGTCGGACTCGGCCCAGGTGCCGTTGCTCATCAGCGCATGGAGGATCCCGGGGATGCTGCTGTGGCCCCGGCACTCGAACAGCTTGACCTGGACCTGCGCCAGCCCGAAGTCCGCGAGGTCGACGAGCGCGAGCTGCGCGCTGGCGCGGTCGGGGAAGGTCGCGAAGGCGGCGTATCGGAAGCGGGGCATGGTCGGAGGGCGGGCGCCGCCGGGCGGGATCGGCGCATGAGTGTGACACGGGGCGCCGACGCGCAAAGGCACACCGCGTAAGCGAACGGCCCGACCGCGCGCCGGCGCCCGGAGTGCGCGATCCCGCGCCACCGGCGCCGGACCCGTATACTCCGACGCGCCGATGGCGGGGTCCACCGACACCGAGATCACGCAGCTGCTCGGGCGCTACCGGAACGGCGACGCCGCAGCCGGCGAACGGCTGCTGCCCCTGCTGTACGGCAGCCTGCGCGCGCGCGCCGCGGCGCTGATGCGCGGCGAATCGCGCGAGGTCACGCTGCAACCGACCGCGCTCGTGCACGAGGCCTGGATGCGGCTCAGCAGGAGCCCGGGCGGCCAATGGCGGGATCGCGGCTTCTTCCTGCGGCTGGCCGGGCGCGTCATGCGCAACGTGCTCGTCGACCGGGCCCGGCGCTGGCGGCCGAAGACGGTCGAGGACATCGACCCCGCGACGCTGGCGGTGCCGATCGGTCCGGGCGATCGGGACCACGTCGAGATCCTCGACCTCGACGCGGCGCTCGACCGCCTGGCGCGACGCGACCCGGAACTCGCCGAGCTCGTCGACATGCGCTTCTTCGGTGGCGCGACCCTCCAGGAGGCCGGCGAGCTGCTCGGCAAGTCGACCGCGGCAGTGCACCGTTCGTGGGAGCTGGCGCGCACGATCCTGCTGCGCGAGCTCCGCCGCGGCGACGGGGACGCATGAACGAGACGTGCACCGGACGTTTCGGCGAGAATCCGATGCCCCACCCGACGCCTGCTGCATGGCGCCGTGCCGGCTGACATGACAGAACCTGGAGAGCCCGACTGGCGCGCCGTGCGCGCGCTGTTCGAACGCTGCGTCGACGAGGTCGCGCCGAAGCGGGCCGAACTGCTGCGCGGCGCCGAACCGGCGGTGCGGGCAGAGGTGGAGGGGCTGCTCGCCGAGCACGCCGCGAACGGCTCGCGGCTCGTGCCGGAGCACCTGCACCGGGCCGTGCTCGACGCGGCTGCGCCGAACGTCGTCAGGGTCGGCGAGATCATCGCGGGATACCGCCTGGTCGAGGCCCTCGGACGCGGCGGCATGGGCAGCGTGTTCCTCGCCGAGCAGGAGCAGCCACGGCGACAGGTGGCGATCAAGCTGCTCGATCTCACCTCGGCGGGCGCCGACGCCGAGCGGCGCTTCCGGCTCGAGGCCGAGGTGCTCGGACGCCTGAAGCACGAAGGCATCGCCCAGATCCACAGCGCGGGCGTGCACGAGGGGCGCACCGCGTCGGGCGTGCGGCGACTGCCGTACATCGTCATGGAGTACGTCGCCGACGCGCGAACCATCGACGCGTGGCGGGACGAGCGCCGGCGCGACCAGCCCGAGATCCTCGAGGTCTTCCTGCAGCTCTGCGCGGCCATGCAGCACGCCCACGAGCGCGGCGTGGTCCATCGCGACCTCAAGCCGCACAACGTGCTCGTCGATCACGACGGACGCGTTCGCATCATCGACTTCGGCATCGCCCGCGCGCTCGGCGTGCAGGGCGACGACGCTCTGACCAGGACCGGCGAGCTGCTCGGCACCCTTCGATACATGAGCCCCGAGCAGGTCCGCGGCGACTCGCTGGCGGTCGACACCCGCACCGACGTGCACGCGCTCGGCGTCATCCTCTTCGAACTGCTCGCCCGCCAGTCACCGCTGGACATCGCGGGCCGCAGCCTGCCCGAGGTCGGGCGGATCCTCGCGGAAACGACGCCGAAGCTGCTCCGGACGTGCGTGCCCCACGCCGACACCGACCTCGAGCTCATCCTCGCGACCGCCATGCAGAAGGAGCCGTCCCGCCGCTACGGCACCGCCGGCGCCCTGGCGGAGGACCTCCGACGCTATCTCGCGCGCCAGCCGATCAACGCGCGCCCACCGAGCGTCTCATACCAGCTCGCGCTGTTCGCGCGGCGACGGCGCGCGTTGGTGGCCGGGCTGGCGGCGCTCGTCGTGGTCACGTTGATCGGCGGCGTCACCATCGTGCTCTTCGCGATCCGCGCCCATCGGGCCGAATCGACGGCCGTCGCCGAGGGAGCGCAGAAGGCCGACGTGATGCGGCGCGTGTTCGACAACGCGATCGCGACCGTACTCGAGCTGCCGAAGAAGCTGATCGGAATCCAGGGAGCCACCGAGCTGCGCAAGGACGTCATCTCCGACGCGTTCGAGCAGCTGCGATTCGTCGAGCAGAACGCGCCGCTCGACGACGACATGCGGATCTCGCTCGCGCGGGCGTACCTGGACCTCAGCGGCGTGCAGGGAGGCTCGGCCCTCGGCCACGTGGCGGATCAGGCGGGGGCGCTCGAGAGCCTCGACGCCGCCGGACGGTACGCACGTGATGTGGCGACCGCCCGCCCCGACGCGTTGGAAGCCCTCTGGCTCCGTTTCGACATCGAGCTCGAGACCGCTTCGTTCCTGTGGCGCAACGATCGCAGCGATCCGGGATACGGCGCGGCCTGGGCGGCGACCCGGGCCATCCTCGGGCGGCTCCAGCAGCGCCTGGACGCGGAGCACCCACAGCTCCTGAACGCGACGGCCGCGGTCCGCGTCCAGGAGGGTCACGTCGCGCTCGCCGATCGGGACCACGAGCGCGGAGCGCAGTGCTTCGCAGCCGCGGTCGCGCTGCATCGACGCGCGCAGCGGCCCGACGGCGACGTGCGGCGCGAGCGGCTTCGGCTCGCCACGGCGCTGCGTTTCGAGGCGATCGCGCACCAGATGGGCGGGGACCTGGACGCGGCCAAGGCGGCGTTCGGTGCGGCCGTCGAGGCGCTGGCGTTCGCCGAGGAAGACCCGGGCGATCCGCTCGCGCGGCAGACGTATGCGATGACCCGGATGAACTACGGCTACGCGCTCGCCGCCGCCGGCGACGCCGCCGCCGGCGAAGCGCACATGCGCTGGGCGTGCGCCGAGCACGAGCGCCAGCTCGCGGCGGACCCGACCAACGCGGCGGTCGCGTCGACGCTGGCGACGGCGTCGCAGCGGCTGGCCGACCACCTCGCGATCCAGGCCGGTCGACAGCCCGACGAGGCGACGCAGCGGCAGCTGTTCGCCGAGGCGAAGACGCTCGCGCTGCGCGGTCTCGAGCTCGCGCGACCGTTGCGCGAACGCAGCCGCGACATGGTCAACGTCTTCGTCGTCGCCGAGTGCGAACGTATCGCAGAGCTCTGCGCCGACGCGCTGCGCTGAGGATCCCGCCGGGGGCGCGCGCGACTTCGGCGGAATCCGCGAGAAACCGGCCGGCCGGGTCGCGCCTCGTCGGCATGAAACCACCCCGTTCCGTGCTGCTCTCCTCCGCCCTCGCGCTCGGACCCTGCGCCGCCCCCCTGCTGGCACAGATCCCGGACCAGACGGCGGGCTTCCTCGACTTCCCGATCGCCCAGGTCGGCGGCGAGATCCGCGGCATCGCCGTCTCGCCTTCGGGTCTGCTCTACACCGTCGACGCGACGGATCGCATCATCGAGACCGATCCCGTCACCGGCGCGCAGCAGACCGTGATGTCCGGGCTGCCGATCTCCGCCGGTGCGATGCTCCGGTTCGGCGACGGCCGGCCGCTCACCGGCACCGACCTGCTGCTCGTGGACTGGAACACCGAAGAGACCGCGCCTTGTTGTGGCGGGCGCGTGCTCCGCATCGACCCGGCGACGGGCGCCTACTCGGTCATCGTCACGGCCAACCCGACGGTCTCCGGGAACGCCGACCCCTACGGCATCGCGCTCGGTCCCGGAGGCGCGTTCGGGGACGACATCTACGTCACGGACTACCAGGGCTTCAGCACGATCACGCCGTCGCTGTTCCGGGTCGACAGCAACGGCGTCGCGACGCAGTTCGTCAGCGATCCGCAGCAGTGGACGCACACGGCGGAGCCGCAGTACGTCGAGTTCGGACCGGCTTCGTTCGGCGGCGACCTGTTCGTCACCGATCGCGTGAGCCAGACGCTCTGGCGGATCGACGCGGCCGGAGCGCTGTCGCCGTTCGTGACCGGTCACCCGTTCCTCGCCGTCGCGACGCCGAACGCGAGCGTCTGGGGCGACTACCTCTACCTGCTCGTCCAGAGCGCGGGAACGACCGATCTCTACCGCGTCGACCCGGCTGGCAACCTCGAGGTCGTCGTCGCGGGCATCCCCGCGTCGGTGCCGCGGGCCGGTCTCGTGTTCCGCCCGGACGGCAAGTTGCTCTACCTCGGGGTCGGGAACCGGGTCTACGTGGTCGTCCCCGCGAGCCTGCAGCTCGCCGCCGCACCGAATCCCGCCTTCGTCGGCCAGACCGTGCAGATCTCGGCCGCCGGCGGCGTCGCCGGCCAGCCGGTGGTGCTCGTCAGCGATCGGGTGCTGACCTACGCGTTCTCGCCACCCGCCGTGCTCGCGTTCGGCGGCATGGACGCGACCGGCCAGTGGACGCTGCAACAGCCCGTCACGACGATCCTCGCCGGGCTGGACGTGCGACTGCAGGCCGTGTCGCTCGACGCAGCGGGCGACTTCAACACCACGCCCAAGCTCTGGGTCCAGTTCCAGTGAGTGGAGCGGGGCGCGCATGCCGCCCGACCGGCACCTCCGCATGCTGCGGGGACCCGTCGTGGTCCACACGAAGCCGTGCCCTCCGCGACGGGATGGCGCGCCGGCACGGCATCGAGACCGCCGCCCGCGGCGGCGGGACTTCGACGATCCGCGGCCATCGCCGCGGGTCCAGGGCGGCGCGTCGGCCCGGAGCCGCGGCGGCGCGGCGCGGGCGAGACGACGGCGTCCCCTTGCCCTACCATCCTCGCGCGATGTGCAACGCCGAGCGTGACGATCCAACGGTGCTACGCGAGCTGGCGGCGCGTGAACAGCGGCTGCGCTCGATCCTGGGCAGCCTGCCCGACGTCGTGCTGATCCTGGACGCGGAGGGTCGCTATCGCGAGGTGCTGTCGGAGAGCCCGTATCTGATCGCGCCCGCGGCGACGCTGGTCGGCAGGACGATCCGGGAGATGTTGCCCCGGTCCGCCGCGCGCTCGGTGCAGGAAGTCATCGATCGCACGCTCGCGACGGGCGAGGTCCAGGACCACGAATACTCGCTCGAGATCCGCGGCACCCAGCGCCACTTCCAGGCGCGGGTCGTGCCGTTCCCGGGCGAGACCTACCGGGCCGTGCTGTGGGTGGCCCGCGACATCAGCGGGATCAAGGCGGAGGAGCTGGCCCGCCGCGAGCTCGAGACCCGCATGCAGGACGCGCAGCGCCTGGAGAGCCTGGGCATCCTCGCCGGAGGCATCGCCCACGACTTCAACAACCTGCTGGTCGGCATGCTGAGCAACACGGCGATCGTGCTCGCCGCGCTTCCGCCGGACTCCCCGCACGCGCCGCCGTTGCGCGACGTCGAGCGCTCTGCGCTGCGCGCATCGGAGATGTGCCAGGAGATGCTCGCCTACGCGGGTCGGGGGGAAGTCGAACGGCGCCGCATCGAGCTGGACGAGATCATCGCGGACGTGCACCACCTGGTCGGGGCGTCGATCTCCAAGCAGGTCTCCCTGTCGTTCCAGCTCGCATCTCCGGCGCCGGTCGTCGACGCGGACGCGACCCAGCTCCGGCAGGTGCTGATGAACCTCGCGACCAACGCGTCCGAAGCGCTCGACGACGGCATCGGGAGCATCCGGATCGCCACCGGCCGACGGATCTTCGACGCGGACGAGCTGCAGGCGGCCCGCCCCGCGGCGCTGCCGCCCGGCGACTACGTCTACCTCGAGGTCGCCGACAGCGGCTGCGGCATGGACGAGGAGCAGCGCAAGCGCATCTTCGAACCCTTCTTCTCGACCAAGTTCGCCGGCCGCGGCCTCGGCATGGCCTCGGTGATGGGCATCGTGCGGCGCCACGACGGCGCCCTGCAGGTCGAGAGCGCGCCGGGTCGGGGGACCACGGTGCGCGTGCTGTTCCCGCCGGCGGCCGAGGTGCGGCCGCAGCCGGAGCCGCCCGAGGAGGGCGCCGCGCGGCCGACGACCGTGCTCTGCATCGACGACGAGGAGGTCGTGCGCAACGTGGTCGGCCGCGTGCTCGGGGCCGCGGGCTTCGAGGTGATGCTCGCCGCCGATGCGCTGAGCGGCCTCGAGCTGTTCGGCGATCGCGGGCGGGACATCGACGCGCTCGTGGTCGACGCGAGCATGCCGCGGATGAACGGCCGCGAGGTCGTTGCGCGGGTCCGGCGGCAGCGCCCCGAGCTGCCGATCCTGGTCATCAGCGGCCACGACGACGCCCAGCTGCAGGAGCAGTTCGCCGGCCAGGACGTAGCCCTGCTGAAGAAGCCGTTCCTGCCCGACGCGCTGCGCGACGCGGTCCGCTCTCTGTTGGCGTGAAGGTCGCGGCCCTCGATTCTTCGAGTCGTCGACCAGCCACGCCACTTGCGGCGACGACCACGGCACCGCGTCCCGCTCGGACGGCCCAGCGACTCGCCGTGCGCCGGCCGCTCTGGAGCTTGCCTTGGTTCGCGGCGTCGCGACGGTCGCCGCGCTACTGGATCACGAAGGTGGCGACGTTGCCGATCACGGGGAACGGCGTCGAGCCGGCAGGGTCGATCCTCGGCGCCGTTTCGTGCGATTCGAGGCCGGCGAGGGACGGCAGTGGCGGGATCCCGACCCCGAACACGCTGTCGCCGTTGGCGTCGGTGACGAACGCGCTCAACGTCGCGAACAAGAGCGGGTCGTCGTCGAGCGGCAGCCACTGCAGCGACGGCAGGAAGACCCCCGCCGCGACCGACGGTCCGAACGTTCCGACTTTGCCTGTCCGATCCGACGTCCTCCGGACATCGATTGGCGTCCCCTCGAAAGGAACCCATCATGTCCAACACGTCGCTGATCCTCCTGACGATCCTGCCCCTGCTCCTGTCGCCGCTGCGCGCCCAGGGTCTCGACGTCGGCCGCAACGCAGGCCTGCAGCCCGATGGTCCCGGCCGCCTGTGCGGCATCGGCGAACACTACCTGGCCAGGTTCTCGGTCGAGGGCATGCAGTTCGTGCCCGCGCTCGGCGCGGCCACCGAACAGGTGCGTCACGTGAGCCTGCGGCCCGTGGCCGTCCAGCGCGGCGCGCGCGCGATCGCGGGCCCGTTCGCGACCGAACCGGCGCGGTCGGACCTCAGCGTGATCTACTCGCACGAGCCGGGCCTGGTCGAGCGCTACGACGTCGGCATCGACGGCGTCGAGGTTTCGTGGAGGATCGCTCACCGGCCGATCGGCGACGGTGACCTGGTGGTGCGCTACGCGGTCGACACCAACCTGCCGGCGTCCTCCGACGAGGCGGGCGCGATGCGGTTCGTGCAGCCCGACCTCGGCGGGGTCTCGATCGGCGGCGTGACCGGCGTCGACGCGAACGGCTGGACCGTCACCGGCGAGCTACGGCGCCTCGGAAGCTCGCTGGAGATGGCGCTGCCGGCCGCCTTCGTCGAGGGCGCGACCTACCCGATCGTGCTCGACCCGCTGATCGGCCCGGTGCGCAACGTGATGATCTCACCGAGCGACGACTCCGAACCCGATGTCGCCTTCGACCACACCACCGGCAACTACCTGATCGCGTGGTCACGGACGTTCTCGTCGACGCTCGCCGTGCCGCGAGCCCAACGCGTCGACACGTCGGGCAGCCTGGTCGGCAACACGATCGTCTTGTCCGCGACGGGCGTCTGCGGCCGCCCGCGCGTCGCGAACTTCCCCGCGCGAGACCGCTTCGGCGTCGTGTTCGAGGAGACCGCAGGCCTCGCCAACGGCATCCAGTTCCGTGCGATCGACGCGTCGACCGGCGCGATCACCCACCTGGCGGTCCTGGCAACGTCGACGGGCGTCGACCTGTTCGAGGATCCGGACATCGGCGCGGACGTGTTCGCGCCGCAGGCGTCGACGCGCGCGTTCACCATCGTCTATCGCGACAACATCCAGAACGAGGTCAGAGCCCGGCGCGTCTACTTCGACGCGACGGACGCGCTGGTCTCGCCGACCGCGGTCACCGTGTTCGCCGACACCGGCGGCGTCTTCTCGTCCTCGTACACGCAGCCGGCGATGAGCCGTCAGGCCGGCCTCCAGAGCCGCTACATGGTCGTCGCCCGGCGCTACTCCGGCACCGGGCCGAGCCTGAGCATCTCGGCCAGGCTGATCAGCAGCACCACGCTGGCGACGATCGCGACCACATCGATGGACACCACGGTGAGCGACTCCCTCGAGGCGCCGGACGTCGACGGCGCCGACGGGACCTACGTCATGGCCTGGCAACGCACGGCGCCGGGTGCCAACGACTCGATCCGCCGACGCTCGGTCGCCTACGACGACGCCGCCGGATGGTCGCTCGGCACGGTCGAGACCCTCGGCGGGACGACGTTGACGGCGACGTCGGCGCCGACGCTGGGCTGGGCGCCGGGTCGCACCTGGCTCGGCTACCGCAACTTCTCCGGCATCGGACCGCAGGTCTCCCTGCGCGCAGCCGCCATCGACAGCGCGAGCTCGACCTGGGGCGGCGACGTGTTCGCGCGGACGATTTCGTCGCCCGACACCCGCATCGTCGTCGCGACGGCGATGTCCGGCGGCGTCAGCAGCGGCGAGGACGCCTTGGCGGTGTTCGCCCACGGCACGGACGTCTTCGCACAGCAGCTGATCAACTACGGCACCAGCGGCACCTTCCTGAGCCTCGGTGGCCAGTGCGGCGCCGCCGGCGGCACGCAGTACTTCTCGCACGCCCCGGGCATCGGCAGCAGCGCGCTCGTGTGCGGCGTCGTCGGCCTGTCCCCGAACGCCGTGCTGTCGGTGTTCAACCTCGCGCCGCCCGGAACGCCCCTGGCCTGCGGTTCGTGCGAGTGGACGCCGTTCTCCGTCACCGACGTCCGGTTTCCGATCGGCGGGACCGTGGCGACCGGTTTCCCGATCCCGTGCCTGCCGGCGCTGGTCGGCTCGCAGTTCGAGACCCAGTGGACCACGTTCGACCCGTCGCAGTCGCCGTGTCCGGTGTTCGCAGGCGTCGTGCTCTCCGATCGCAGCCTGATGACGATCGGCAATTGACGGCGACGGGCGAAGCCGTGCCGGCAGCGAGATCAGTCGCGCCCGCCGATCTCGAGGTCCAGCGTCTCGGGCGTGTCCTCGCCGACCGTCCAGCCGGGGTGCAGATCGGGGCCGCTCTGGTCGCCCATCCTTCGGACTCCGAGATACTGCAGTCCAGGAAACAGCGGCAGGGCGAACGTGCCGTCGTTCGCGGTCCGGACCTCGATGCGTTCGATGGCCGCCCCGATCTCGAACGACGCGTCGTCGGTGCTGCCGTACACGTGGGTGCGCAGCCCGACGCCGGCCGCCGGGTCACCGTCGGCTCCGGTCAGCGTTCCGGAGATCACCGGGACCGGCTCGAGTTCGAGCCCGGCCGTGGTCGCGTGCGCCGCGTCGAACCGAACGAGGCGGGCGAGGCCGCGGGCGTCCCACGCCACGATCGTGACCGGCTCACCGGGCGGGAGCACGACGCGCACGCGGCCGGTGCGATCGGTGATCACGTCCGAGAACGCACAGGTCGCCGTTCGGCCGGCGCCGACGACGACCGCGAGCCGCGCCGCCTCGACCGGCACCCGGTCGCGGGTGACCGCGACCGTCACCCGCCGCAGGCGTCCGAGGTCGACGTCGAGGTCCGCGCGGGTCTCGCCGGCGTCGATCACTCCGAGCAGTGCGATCGGGTGTTCGCGGACGACGGCTTCGGGCGGAGTCAGCTCCTCGGTCGCGGCCAGCAGGACGGCGCGCTCGTCGGCGCAACGCAGCACCTCGATCCGTCCGTCGGCGTCGGCCGTCTGGGCGCGGATCGGCCGGTAGAACTCCGGCCGGCCGACGCCGCCGATCGACGCCGGCGGCGTGCGCACCAGGAGCCGGCGTGACCACGCCTCGCCCGCCTCGTGCAGCCGCACGCGGTGCCGCGCGCCGGGCGGCAGCTGGATCGAGAGCGCCGGGGCGCCCGCCGTCGCGCCGTCTCCGGCCGGAATGTCGACTTCCGCGATGTTCGCCAGCGGCGCGTGTCCGGCGGCGCGCACCCCGAACGAGTAGTTGACCCAACGGAACCGCCGGTCGGCCCGCATCGGCACCGTGACCGTCGCGCGGCCGTCGGCGCCCGTCCGGCCGACGACTCCCTCGGTGCCGCGGACCTCGGCGCGGTTCGACGTGAGCACCGCGAGTTCGGCGTCGGCGACCGGTCGCCCCGCTCTGTCGAGGACCTCGACGACCAGGCCGCGCGGCGGCGCGACCGCGATCGGCCGCCCGGGTTCCTCCGTCAGCGAGAGGTGTCTCGGCCACGGCAGCAGCGGAACGCCGTCGCAGACCAGTTCGAGGAAGCCGGTGGCGGACGGCAGCGGCGGGACGCGCCATTCGTCACCGATCAGCCGCTGCTCGGTCACGACCACCGGCAGCGTGGTCGAAACGCAGCGGGCGACCACGCCGCCGCGCTGGCGCCAGGCGTCCAGTCCCGCGAAGCGGACCCGGGTCGGCGTCCGGTCGCTGTGCGCGGTCAGCTGCAGGGGCTGGCCCGCCAGCACGTGTTCTCGCGCCAGCGACATCCGGGTCAGGTCACCGTCGAGCGGCTCGTACGCCCACGCGACGTAGGCGCGACCGACGAGCAACTCGGCGAGAAAGCGGCCGCGTTCGTCGGTCGTCGCGGTCACCTCGTCCGCGGCCCCGATGCGCTCGTCGTTCGCTACGTGGCGGGTCAGCAGGTGCACCGTCGCGCCGATCCAGGGCGCGCCGTCGGCGCGGGACGCGGTGCCGCGCAGCGGTTCACGAGGCGACTGCGCGATCGCGAGCTCCACCAGCACCGACAACACGAAGGCCGACACGCGGGTGTTCATGCGGCGAGGGTATCGCTGCGCGGCGTCGAATGCCGCGCACCGTCCGCATGTCCGATCGCCGTCTCCGCCGCGATCCGACCTCAGAACTGCAGCGTGTAGGCCTGGGTCAGCACGAAGGGGCCGGGAACCGCGAACAGGCCCGCGCCGCACGGATCGATGACGATGCCCTGCACGGCCAGCACCGCGGTGCTGCACGGCGGGCCGGGCAGCGGCGGGATCGGAATCGCCGCGCCGACGGTGCCGGCGGTGTTCACCGAGACCGCCACGAAGATCGTCGGGCCGCAGGCCGCCGTGGTGTCGAGGTCCAGCGACTGGTTGCTCGGTCCGCACGCCGTGGCGGGAATCGCCGGCAGGCAGAAGTTGCTCGGGCCTGGGAGCGAGCAGGGCGAGCACGGGCAGAAGTTGAACGCGAGCACGGCTACCGCACTCTGCGGCATCGACATGCCCAGCTGCAGCACCGTGTTGCCGTTGGGGAAACAGAACGTCGTGCAGGACGTGCTGCCCGAGCCGCTGAAGTTGACGGTCAAGTCGTTGATGCCGGGCACGCCGGTCGTCTGCGCCAGGGCCATCGAGGTCGTGAGAACGAACGCGAGCAGATCGGTCTTCATGTCGGGATCAGATCCCGTCCGCGCCGTCCGCACGACTGGCACGCGAGCCCGGTCGTGCCGGTTCGTCGTCCGCTCGTCGTCCGTTCGACCGGCGTTCGTTCGTCGCCGGTTAGCCACTTGACGGCGCCCTGGCGCGCGAGGCAGGCGGTAGCGCTGCTCCGGCCGCGAGCGCACGCGCACCTGCCACGCCGTCGCGGACGGCCTCGGGCCCGGTGCGCTTTCGCATGCCGGCCGGCCGCCCCCCACCGATCGCCGTGTGCAGCGGCGGATTCGGGCGCCCCGCGCGCACGGCCACGGCCACGGCCAGCACGCCTCGGCGCCGCGCTCGTCACTGCGCCCAGACGATGTCGAGATCGTTGGACAGAACCCATCCGAAAGAGTTCACGGTCGGCGTGAAGAACCCCCACTGACACGCGAGCGCCGTGTTGCCCGGCAGCGCACAAGGGATCGGAACCGGAATCGAGGCGTCGCCGGCACTGCTCGTGACCGTCGGCAGGAAGGTGATCGCAGCGCCGATGTAGAGCGTGCAGCCCGGCGCGCCCGGCAGGGGCACGAAGCCGAACTGGTCGCTGATCGCGAGCACGGCGAGGCGATTGGGCGGCGCGCCGGTCGCGGTGAGCGTGAAGTTCGCGTTGCCGGCGTAGGGCAGGCCGCCGGTCGAACCGATCGCAGCGAGTTCGCCGAGCGGGCCGGGACAGGCGACGCCGTAGAGCGAGACGCTGACGCCGACGGGCTCGAACCACCGGCCGCGCACGCCCTGCGAGGCGATGTTGTTCTCCCAGACGACGAGCGTGCGGTTGGTCTGGGCGACCGCGCCGTCGGTGATCGACCAGGACGAGATGGCGACCGTGCCGGGCGTCGTATCGCTCAGCCCGTTGATCGGGCTGTTGTCGAGCGCGACGGTCCCGTCGCGCAGCATGCGGGCGGCGTCGATGTTGTGCGCGATCGACGTCGGGCTCTGCCCCTCTTCGTAGGCGATCGTGAACTCGCAGAAGCCTGCGCCGACGCGCGGCCGGCTCTCGTAGAGCGGCGACAGGCGTACGGGAATCGTCACGAAGTTGGCGGTGCTCTCGTTGTACAGGGCCGCCAGCACGTCACCGCCGTTGTTGTAGGCGATGCAGAAGATGTTGTCGGTCGGGTTGTGGAAACGCGACGCCAGCGCGGCGATCGAAGGTTCTCGCTCGTCGAAGCCCGGGTTGCTGGCGCCGAGCAAGCCGGTGGCCGGCTCGAGGAAGCCGAACTGCGCCGTCGTCGGCCGTTCGCGGAACGAGCACGTCTCGACATCGAAGTCGCCCGGTGCAGGCGACGCGTTGAAGCGTTCCCAGACCGCGCGCACGATCGCGTGCCAGCCGCCGGCGACGAAGCGCGCGTGGCAGCTCTGGGGCAGCTGCGCGCTCCGAACGTAGCCCGACGCCACCGTCTGCAGCACGCGCTGCGGGCCGACGCTGACGGCAGACCAGCTGGCAGGGTTCGGCCAGGAGAGCGATCGCGAACGGATCGATCGCGGCTGGGCCTGGCCGGCGAAGGTCAGATCCCAGGCGACGAACATGCCGAGGTCGCCCGCCCCGCACACGGTCGGCCGCCGGCAGAGTTCGCTGACGCCGGGCGTGTTGACCGCGAACGAGGTCGCGAGCGGGACGCCCGTCGTCGCGTCGACGAGGCGAGCCCAGATCGCGCTCGACTGCCGCCAAACGACCAGGAAGGCGGGCTGCGACAGACACTGGCAGGCGGCGACGGATGGCTCGGCCACGGCGGTGAGGCCGCTGGCGATCATCGTCGTCACGAACCCACCGCTCGAGTCGACCAGCGTCGTGTTCACCACGAACGAACCGGACGACGTGCCGCTCATCGCCGTCAGCCACCGACCGGTGCCAGCGTGGTAGGCGACGGCCGGTCGCTGGTTCGCGCCCACCGGGCCCAGCGCCATCTCGGTGCCGATGCGCGGGTCGACGACCAGCGGCCAGGCGGCGGCGTCGACGAACGCCGCCGGGACGGTCAGCTCGATCGAGCCGCGGCCGTCATGGCTGGTGAGCACGTCGACGCGCAGCCCGCGTCGGTCGATCGCGACAGCGGCGCTGTAGCAGATCGCGGGCCCGTCCTCGCTGCAGAACCGCAGACCGCGATGATCGGGCGGACAGGGGTCCGCGCGGACGTTGCCGTCGACGCCGACGCGGACCACCAGGTCGCCTTGGCCCTGCAGCGGCTGTTCGAAGACGAACGACTGCTCGATCTCGTCATCGGCGATCCGGTAGCGCTCGACGACGCTGCCGTGCCGATAGTCGACGTGCGCTCCGGCCCGCCCCGCGGTGCGCTCGGGAACCGCCCCGAGGTCGGCTGCGTGCCCCTCGGCGCCGACGCGTCGCGCACCGAGGTAGCGCAACCCCAGCGTCGGTGGCGGCGTGCCGGTCCGGGCCGGCGGCGCCCGGAACTCGGTGTGACCGGGCGAGAAGCGGGCCACGTAGGCGTCGCGTTCGATGGTGATCGTCGCATCCTGCTCGGCCTGACAGGGAACGGCGGGCACGACGATGCCGATGGCGAGGGGGACCAGGATGGATCTCATGGCAGCAGCACGGTTGCGGGCGGCGATGTCCGGGCAACTCGCGAAACGACGCGAGGCCACCGGTGTCAATGCCGTCCGGATCGCGTCGTGTCGCGTGCGCGCCGATCGCGCGGTGGATCCGCGTGAGGGCGTTGCGCCGGGACCGCCGTTTCGGCGCGGAGCACCGCCCCGGGTCCGCGTCCGCCCGGCCGACCGCACGCCGCGGTCGCGCTCCTGGCCCTGCGGTCGATCCGCTGCGGCTTCCTACTCGAGGACACCTCTCGCGCCGAGCTGCTGGCCGCGATCACCGACGTGCTCGAGGGCCGGCTGGCCGATCGGCCGCTCCTGGACGCTCACGACCGCGAGCGTCGGGCCGTGGCGGCACCGCTCTCCGGTCAGCCGCGGCGGACCCCGAGCCTGGTCATGCGCGAGCGCAGCGTGCTCGGCGCCAGCCCGAGCAGCTCCGCCGCGCCGTCCGGGCCTTCGATGACCCAGCCGGCCTGGCCCAGCACCCGCACGATGTGCTCGCGCTCGACGTCGTCGAGACGCAGGCTGGCGTGCTGCGCCTGCTGGCGGTCGCCGCCGAAGGCGACGAGGTCGTCGAGGTCGAGCACCCCGCCGGCGCCGCCGATCAGCGCGCGCTGCACCACGCTCTCGAGTTCCCGCACGTTGCCCGGCCAATCGCGGGTGCGAAGGTGCGACAGCAGGCGGTCCGACACGCGCTCGACGGAGCGCCCGAGTCGCCGGCCGTGGCGCGCCACGAAGTGCTGCACGAGCTCGGGAATGTCCTCCTGCCGCTCGCGCAGCGGCGGCACGGCGATCTGCACGACGTCCAGTCGGTAGCGGAGGTCCGCCCGGAACTCGCCCCGCTCGACCGCCTCGCCGAGGTCGCGATTCGTCGCGGCGATGAAGCGACCGTGGAAGGTGATCGTGGTCGAGCCGCCGACGCGTTCGAACTGCCGTTCCTGCAGGACCCGGAGCAGTTTCGGCTGCAAGGACAGCGGCAGGTCCGCCACTTCGTCGAGGAACAGCGTGCCGCGGTCGGCGAGTTCGAGCCGGCCGCGGCGCAGCGCGTGGGCACCGCTGAACGCCCCCTTCTCGTGGCCGAACAGCTCGCTCTCGATCAGTTCGGCGGGCAGCGCCGCGCAGTTCACGCTGACCAGCGGGCCCTCGCGCCGGCTCTGCTCGTGCACGAAGCGCGCGATCACTTCCTTGCCGACGCCGGTCTCGCCGGTCAGCAACACGGTCGCGTCGGTCGTCGCGACCCGGATCGCGAGCTGGCGCAGTCGCGCGATCGCAGGACTCGTGCCGACGACGGTCGGGCTGCCCTCGGTCTGGCGCAGACGGGCGCTGAGGTAGTCCCGTTCGACCGCGAGCTGCTCCTTGAGCTCCGACAGCTCGCGGAAGGCACGACATCGTGCGTAGGCGTTCGCGACGATCGCGCCGAGCGTGCGCAGGTTCTCGACGGCATGGGCCTGCCAGGGGTGTTCCGCCGAGGTGGTCGCTACGTGCAACACGCCACACAGCTGGTCGTCGACGCACAGCGGCAACGAGGCCAGGGAGCGCACGCCGAGTCGCGCCAGCGCGTCGCGGGCGATCGAGGCCTCGTCTGGCAGTTCACGCAGGTCACGACAGACGATCGACGCGCCGGCGAGCAGGCGCTCGCTGGCCCACGGCATGCGGTCGACGACGAGCGGCGGCGGCCACGGCTGCTCCGGCGGCGCCGTCCACGCATGCGTCTCCGTCGGCCGGCCTTCGGTCGTGAACCATCGCACCCCGACCCGGTCGAAGCCACCGGCCTCGCCGATGCGGCGCAACGCCGACTCGATGTGCACGCCGATCCGCTCGGGGGTCGCAACGAGCATGCTCGCCGAGACCTCCGACAGCAGCGACGTGATCGCGGATGGGCGGACGACCTGGGGGCCGGACATGTGCGTGACTCGGAGAGGCGGTCGGCAGCCTTCCGGCTCGCTTCGATCACGCGGGTCCCGACGTAGCGCCGGAACGGGCCGCGCCTCTCGCACCGCGACAGGATAGCGGGAGTGCAGACCGCGGCCAGAGGCCGG
>CALKYL010000429.1 GCA_938003515.1 uncultured bacterium | reverse complement strand
TGCCGTCACCCGCGAGCGCGCCGGCGACCAGCCACCCGACGACGACGAGCAGCGCCGCGATCGCGAGCAGCGTGAGCAGCTGGCCCCGCAGCACCCAGACGTGCGCCCAGAACGTCGCCCAGCCGGGCGGCGGGTCCTGGTAGCGGTGCTGGCGGCGGAAGTACTCGTCGATGGCGGCGTCGCCCTCGCCCGGCGTACCCGACGCGCCGGCGGCGGCGGCGGTCGCCAGCAGGCGTTCGCGCAGCCGCGCCTTCGCCGTCGCGAGGTCGAGCTGGGCTTCGGCCGTCTCGCGTTCGCGCCGCAGCGCCGACGCGACGTCCATGATGCGGAGCATGTCGTGCACGCCCGCGTCGACGGCGGGCGCACGCGGTTGTGCAGGGCTGGCAGGAGCTTCGCTCACGGCTGACGACGAGTTCGCGGGCGTGTCGCGCGACGGCGCGGGTAAGCTGCCGCGACCACCACGCCGAGGGAACCATCGTGTCCGAGAACCCAGTCCCCGCCAAGGCCGGCAAGCCGGCGTCGTCGATCCAGAAGTACCTCGACAAGGCCCTGAGCGTGCTGCAGCGCTTCGGCGTGTTGCCGAAGCAGGACGCACCGCCGGAGCTGACCAGGCTGCTCGAGGAGGTGCGGCACGTCGACGAGCCGAAGGTCCTGACGATCGCCAGGACCGTGCAGTACATGCAGAGCTTCACGGCGATGGTGCGCGACAACGTCGAGGACGTGCGCATCGGCGACCGCTACCTCGCGATCTCGCAGCAGTTCGACAGCATCCGGCACGACAGCAAGAACCTGATCGCGCAGCTCGACGACGGCGTGATCAGCTTCACCGAACGATTGTCGAACCTGTGGATGCGGCTGCGACGCGGCACGCCGAGCGACCGCTTCCAGCGGATCGCCGAGACCTACCGGGAGGTCACGAAGGACACCCAGCAGCAGCTCGAGAAGGAGCTCGCGATCCTCGAGGGCTACATCGACTTCCGTTTCGCGCTCAAGGAGGCCGAGATCGCGGCGCGCGAGCTGCAGGAGCAGCACCACCCGACCTTGGTCGCGGCGCGCGAGTCGCTGGCGGCGGCGCAGCGCGAGCTCGACGAGGCCGGCGAGACGGACGCGTCGGCGCGTTCGCGCCTGCAGCTCGAGCGCGACCAGAAGCTGCACGACTGGCAGCAGGAGGACCGCACGTTCCAGCTGCTCAAGGACGTCGCCGAGAACCTCGCGATCGGCTACGACGTCGGCGAGACGTTGGTCGCCAAGCTCAAGCAGACGCACGACGTCAAGGACCAGGTCTACCGGCGCTCGGTCACGTTCTTCACGACCAACGAGCACGTGTTCACGATCCTCGGCGCGGTCTACACCTCGCAGCACGGGCTGCACGAGGCGACGCAGGCGCACGAGGCGATGAAGAAGGGCGTCAACAAGGGCCTCGAGGACGTCGCCGAACTGGGCCGCGACCTCGAGCGCGCGGCGCTGAAGGCCGGCTACGGCTCGACGATCGACCCCAAGTCGGTCGAGAAGCTGGTGCAGGCGATCACCGACTACCAGGTCGACTCGCTCAAGCTGGTCGCGGAGCTGCGCGCCGAGAGCGAGGCCAACGCGCGCGAGATCCGGCGCGTCGTCGAGACCGGCAAGCACCGCCTGCAGGAGACCGTCGCGAAGTTCGCGCGCGGCGACGAGGTCGGGTGAGCCCGCCGGCGAAGGGCCTCGTCGTGCGGCCGCTGACGCCGTCGCGCTGGCCGCACTTCGAGACCCTGTTCGGCGACAACGGCGCCTGCGGCGGCTGCTGGTGCATGTACTGGCGGCTGCCGCGGAAGCAGTTCACGGCCGGCAAGTACGCCGGCAACCGCGACGCGATGCGCGCGCTGGTCGCCGCGGGCGCGCGGCCGGGGCTGCTCGCCTACCGCGACGGCGAGGCGATCGGCTGGTGCTCACTGGCGCCGCGCGTCGCGTTCCCGTCGCTCACCCGATCGCGGCTGTTCCAGGCGCTGCTCGACGAAGGCGAGTCCGCGACGTGGTCGGTGTCGTGCCTGTTCGTGCGCCGGGACCACCGCCGGACCGGCGTGTCGGTGGCGCTGCTGCGGGCCGCGGTCGAAGACGCGAAGGCGCGCGGCGCGCGCGCCCTCGAGGGCTACCCGCAGGAGCCGACGAAGTCCGCGATGGCCGACGCGTTCGCGTGGACCGGCGTCGCGTCGGCGTTCCGCGCGGCGGGGTTCCGCGAGGTCGCGCGGCCGTCCCCGACGCGGCCGGTCATGCGCGTCGCGTTCGGCGCGCTCAGGTCTCGAGCGACGCGTGCAGGAACCACGCGTGCTTCTCGAACATCGTGACGATGCCGGTCAGGATGTCGACCGTGTCGTCGTCCTTGTGCTCCATCGCGGCCTCGCGCGCGGCGCGCACGCCGACCAGATACGCACCGATGCGCTCGGCGAGCAGCGCGACGTGCTGCATGTCCTTGGTCACGTCCTGCGGGTAGTCGCTGAGGCGTGAGTGCTTCGCCACGTGGCGCGACGTGCCGACGGCGAGGCTGCCGAGCGTCAGGATGCGCTCGGCGAGGTCGTCGTTCTGCGTCTGCAGGTCGGCCGCGAACTGGTCGAACAGCGGGTGCAGCGCCGCGAACTGCGGGCCCTTGATGTTCCAGTGCGCGACCTTGATCTGCGTGAACAGGTCGATGCCGTCGGTCAGCACCGGCAGGAGCGCGTCGCAGATCTTCTTGCGCACTTCGGCGGGGAGTTGGCTCGGGGACTTCTTCATGGGTTCACCTCGGGGTAAGGGCTCATCGGGAGGGGTTCCGCCGGCGCGCGCCAGACTGGCGCGTATCCGGCCGGCGAACGCCACGCACGACCACGGAGTGCTCGCGCACGTCGAGACCGGGCAGCCGCTCGACGCCTTCGACGCGGATCGCGGACCACGGGACGTCCTCGATCGCGCCGGTCTCGTCGTCGACGAAGTGGTGGTGCGGCTCGACGTTCGCGTCGAACACGGTGCTGCCCTCGGCGAGCACCAGCTGCCGCACCAGCCCCTTCTCGGCCAGGAGCTGCAGCGTGTTGTAGACGGTCGCGCGGGACACCATCGGCAGCTCGCGCTGCACGCGCTGCCAGACGCGGTCGGCGGTCGGGTGCTCGTCGGTCGCCAGCACGTAGCGCGCGATCGCGACCCGCTGGGCGGACGGACGGATGCCGCTGCGGGTCAGGCGGTCGATGCAGGCGCGTTCGGCAGGGGTCGCCACAGGTCTTAGACTATGTCTAAAGTTGGTCGGAGTCAAGGGGCGGGCCGAAGCGACGCCCGGGCACCATTCCGCTCACGCGCGGCCGAGCGCGCCGCCGACCCGGAGCAGCGCGCGCACGACCTTGTCGACGCCGGCCTTCTGCTTGTCGCCCTGCAGCGCGCCGTCGGCGTCGAAGGCGTCGGCCGCGCCGCCGAGCGCGTACTGCTCGGTCAGCACCAGCACGCCGACGTTCATCAGCACCTGGCGCAGGTGCACGAGCCCGCGCAGACCGCCGAGCGCGCCGGGGGAGCTCGCCAACAGCCCGGCGACCTTGCCCTGGAAGGCCGACACCCCCGGTTCCTTCGCGTACGGGCGCGACAGCCAGTCGATCGCGTTCTTCAGCACCGCGGGGATCGAGGCGTTGTACTCCGGCGACGCGAACAGGAGCGCGTCGTGCTGCTGCACGAGCTTGCGCAGCCGCACGGCCGCCTCGGGCAGGCCCTCGGCCGCCTCGAGGTCGCCGTCGTAGAGCGGCATCGCGTGGTCGCGCAGATCGACGAAGGTCGCCTTCCCGCCGGCTGTGTCGACCGCCCTGGCCGCCACGCGCCCCAACTTCTTGGCGGAGGGCCCGGTACGGGACGAGGCCGGCCAGACGAGTACTACAAGTGAGATGGTCGCACCCCTAGAC
>CALKYL010000428.1 GCA_938003515.1 uncultured bacterium | reverse complement strand
ATCGGGCCCGGCGACCGCGCTGCAGCCGGCCGCCGCCAAGGCGGGCAAGCCGCCGTCGAAGCCCGCTCCGGCGCTGACCATGCAGACGCTCGAGCAGGCCCGTGCGCTGCTCGACGAGGCGAAGGCGCTCAACAACGACGGCGTGCGGCTGCGGGACGCGGGCAAGAACCAGCAAGCGCGCGACGTGCAGTCCGCCGCGAAGGACAAGATCGACGCCCTCAAGCGGCTGCTCGAGCAGCCGCTCGCCTGGCAGGAGGAGGCCGAGTTCGAGAACTGGGCCCAGCCCGCCGAGTACGTGACGCTCGGCGCGCTCTACGGCGAGGTCAGCCGGGTCGAGAAGCGCGTGCGCATGGGCGGCGGCACGCGCTGAGCCAGCGGGACACCGGAACAGGACGGCGCCGATGCGACTCGGCTACCACACCAGCGGACTACAGAACCACCGCCTGGACGCGGCGCTGGCGCTGCTGGCGCAGAACCGCTACGAGGCGGTCGCGATCACGCCGGACGTCTGCCACCTCGACCCCGACGCGACCGACGATCGGACCCTCGACGACTGCGGCCGCCGGCTCGCCGATCTGGGCCTGCGCCCGGTGATGGAGACGGGCGCGCGCTTCGTGCTCGATCCCGGGACGAAGCACGAGCCGACCCTGATGACGCGCGACCGCGGGGGGCGCGACCGACGCATCGCCTTCTACCGGCGGGTCGCAGCGATGGGTCGACGGCTCGGCGCCGAGGTCGTGTCGTTCTGGGCGGGCGTCGATCGCGCGCCCGGTCCCGACAGCGACGACCGGCTGGTCGACGGCGTCGCGCGGGCCTGCGCCGCGATCCGGGACGAGGGCCTGCGGCCGTCGCTCGAGCCCGAGCCGGGCATGGCGGTCGAGACGGTCGCCGACTGGGTCCGGCTGCGCGCCCGGCTCGGCGCCGCGGCGCCGGCCCTTACCTTGGACGTCGGCCACCTTTACGCCGTATGGGAAGGCGAGCCGGCCGATGTGATCGCCACCGCCGGCCCGCACCTCGCCCAGATCCACCTCGAGGACCACCGCCGCGGCGTGCACGAGCACCTCGTGCCCGGGGCCGGCGAGGTCGACTTCGCATCGGTGCTAAATGCAATCCAGAAAACTGGATACGAAGGACCGGTCTGCTTCGAGCTGAGCCGGTCGAGCCACTGCGCGCCGGACGCGGTCGCCGCCTGCCGCGCCCTGTGGGACCGTCTCGTCGGGCCGGCGCGGCGTTGACGACCCCGGCCCGAGGTTTATTTTTCATTCTTCGCGTGTTAGCTAGGCCGTGCCCCTTTCGCTCCTCTATAGCATGAGACTCTTCCCCTCCGTCGAAGGCTCCGCCTCGCCGCTGATCACGCATCGCATCGGCGTCGACGTCTGTCTCGCCCGGCAGGGCGCGCACTTCCACAAGTGCCACCGCTGCATCTACCGCGGGCAGGCGGCCGACTGGGAGCCGGCGAATCCCCCGCTCGCCATGGTCGAGGTGCTCGCCGGCAGCGCCGGCGGCGGGAACCTGAAGCCGGTCGAGATCCCGCGGCCTGCCGAAGCGGCGCCGCTGCGCCGGGCCGCCGCGCACGGCTGACGGCTGACGGCCGCTGGTTGCTTGGCGCCCGTTGCCGGTGCGCCGGTTGCGGGGCGCCGTCACGCTGCACCGTCACGCTGCACCGCGCCGACCAGCCGGCGCGGCCGGGGGCGTGCGGATCCGTCAGCTCTGGTAGTCGGCCAGCACGCGCCGCAGCGCCTGCTCGGCGGCCGCGTAGCATTCGGTCAGCCGTGGCGTCAGCTGGCGCGACACCTCGAGCTCGTGGTTGCGGGCGCTGAGCTGCAGCTGCTCGCACACGTCCTGCAGGTAGCGCGCGCCGAGGTTGCCCGACGAGCCCTTCAGCGAGTGCGCGGCGCGCTCGGCCTTGTCGAAGTCGCCCGCCGCGAGGCCTTCCTGCACCGCCGCGACCTTCGACGGGCCGTCGTCGAGGAACATCTGGATCAGGTCCAGCAGCAGTTCCGGGTCCCCGTCGTCGGCGAACGACAGCAGCTCGTCCAATACGCTCTTGTCCAGGACGTCGTCCATGCTCCTCCGCCAGCATGGATCGGCCGGTGCCGCGCCGAACTTGATGCGGGATCCTCCGCCCGCGCCTGCCCGCGGCCCCCGGTCAGCCGCCGGCGGCCGCGCGGACCTCGTCGTCGGTCAGCAGGCGCTTGCTGGACTTGCCGGCGGCAAGGACGCGTTGCACGCGTTCGTCCGTCGGTTCGATGCCCAGCCGCTCGAGCACGAAGGCGGCGTTCGACCTGCCCGCCATCGGCCCGACCGCGATGCGCTGCTCGAGGCCGACCATGTGCGCCGGCACCCCGGAATAGACCGCGTCGGCGAGCGCGACGTCGCCCTTCTTGAACGCCTTGATCACGGCCGCCGCGTGCACGCCGGTGCCGGTCTCGAACGCGTCGGTGCCGAGCACCGGGTAGTTGTGGGGGATGTCCACCCCGAGCGCCTTCGCGGCGGCCTCGGCGTAGGCCGGCAGCGTCGTCAGGTCGTTGTCGATCCAGCCCATCAGCTTGCAGTTGACGAGCAGGAGGTCCATCGGCGCGTTCCCGGCGCGCTCGCCGACGCCGAGCGCGGCGCCGTGCACCCGGTCGGCGCCGGCCTCGATCGCCGCCAGGCAGTTGGCGATGCCGAGGTCGCGGTCGCGGTGGCCGTGCCAGTCGACTCCGAGCGTCGTGTCGTGCTGATCGGCGAGCTCCCGCACGAAGCGCACGATCGCGCGCGTGCCCTGCGGCGTCGCGTGGCCGACCGTGTCGCAGACGCACAGGCGGCGCGCGCCGAGTTCGATCGCCTCCGAGTAGAGCGCCTTGACCGTGTCCGGCACGGCGCGCGTCCTGTCCTCGGTCACGTACATGACCAGCACCGCGTGGTCGCGCGCGAAGCGGAGCGCGTCGCGGGTGTTCTGCAGCATGCGCTCGAGGGTCCAGTCCTCGGCGTACTGGCGGATGTAGCTCGAACCGATGAACGCGCAGACCTCGATCGGGATGCCCGCCTTCTGGGTCATCTCGACCACGGGCTCGATGTCGCCGACGACCGTGCGACAGGCGACGTTGACGCCGATCTTCAGCCGGCGGTCCCCGACGTGCCTGGCCAGGGCCGTGATGTCCTCGCGCGCGCGGCCGCCGGCGCCCGGCAGGCCGATGTTGGCGGTGTGGATGCCGAGCTGGTCCATGCGCTCGATCAGGTCGATCTTCCGCTCGAGCGCGGGGTC
Organism: uncultured bacterium; assembly: GCA_938003515.1. The sequence continues at coordinate 494 of CALKYL010000428.1, read as the reverse complement.
GCTGACGGCGGGCGACTGCAGCCCGTCGCGCAGCGTCTCGTCGTCGAACTGCAGCGGCCGGCTCGGCCGGAAGGCGCCGTCGGCCCGGTTCCAGTCGTGGATGAGATCCGCGATGCGCGTCATGTCGACGATTATGCCGCATCCGCGCGGGGCCGAAGTGTCCGTTCGCGCCTTCTCGCGCGCGGCCGCCGCCTGCATGATCGGGCCGTGATCGTGATGAAGTTCGGCGGCACGTCGGTGGCCGACGCGGCGGCGATCCGGCGGGTGGTGGCGCTGGTGCGGGACCAGCTGCCGCGCCGGCCGATCCTCGTCGTCTCGGCGCACGCCGGCGTCACCGACCGGCTGCTCGCGCTCGCCGACGCCGCGGCGCGCGGCGACGCGGACGCCGCACCGATCGCGGTCCGACACCGCGAGATCCTGCGCGGACTCGGGCTCGACGAGGGTCTCCTGGACCCGTTGCTCGACGAGCTGCGCGACCTCGCGCGCGGTCTGCG
>CALKYL010000427.1 GCA_938003515.1 uncultured bacterium | reverse complement strand
GTCGATGCGCTGCAGCAGGCCTACGGGCTCTTGCAGGAGGTCGCGTGCGTCTACCCGGAGCTCGCGCCGGAGGACCTCGCCGCCGTCGAGAAGCTGCTCGAGCTGCACGACGAGACGCCGGCGACCGCCGACGGCGCGTGCCAGGCCGTGAAGGCGCTCGAGAAGCAGCTCGGCCGGCCGCCGCGCGTGCTCGTGGTCGGTGGCAACGAGCGGCAGCGGCGGCACCACGGCCGGCTCGAGAAGCTCGGCCGCGAGTGGGGCTTCCAGTCGGAGTGGCTGATGACCAACTACACCTCGCCGCAGAAGACCGTCTCGGCGATCGCCGACCGCCTCAAGAACGGCCTCGACCTGCTGATCCTGCTGCACTGGAACCGGCACGAGACGACCGAGCCGGCCCTCGAGCTCGCGCGGTCGGCGGACGTGCCGGCGCGCACGGTGCACTACGCCGGCTTCACCAGCCTGCAGGTCGCGCTCGCCGAGCAGTGGCAGCGCACCGCCGGCGCGGCGCGGTAGGGCGCGTCCGGCCACGACCCTGGCGGGCCCGGCCGGCCCCCGCCACGTCCCCGCGAGAAGTTCCGATAAGATATGTTATGTAAAACAAGGAAGCGCACGCCGGGGGAGCTACGGCCCCGGGCCGCCCCTCGTCACGGCCGCCAGGCGACCGCCAGCCACGCGGAGAAGTCCGGCGAGACGAGCCCGCGCAGGTCCTCGCCGAAGCCGACCTCGACGTGCCAGGCGGGATCGGGCTGCCAGCGCCCGCCGAACCAGAGGAACAGCTGCTCGCGCCCCGCGGCGCGCGGCCCGAGCTCGCGCAGCGTCGACGTCTCCCACTCGGCCTGCACCAGCGCGTGCAGGTCGCGGCCCAGCGGCAGCTCGGCGCCGAGGCCGATCGACGTCACGTCCTGGAACGCGAGGCCGACGCGCCGGGCAGGGTCGGGCGTGCCGGCGAACGTGTGCTGGGCGTGCGCGTACCAGCCGACGCAGGCCGTGCGGTAGTCGAGCACGACGCCGGCCGAGGCGTCGACCTCGCCGTTGCCGTAGCCGCGTTCCTGGTCGCCGGTCGGCAGCTCGACGCCGGCGCGCACGGCGACGCCCAGGCGGTCCGTGCCCGGCGCGGCGAGCTGCCACGTCAGCCACAGCGGCAGGTCGAGCAGTTCGACGTCGCTCCGTCGGACCGACCACGCGACGTCGCCGCCGCGGCGGCCCTCGACGAGGAACTGGTCGCGCGGGTTCGTGTCGCGGTCCTGGTCGGGCAGGCCGAAGACGTCGTGGTAGTCGATGATGAAGTCGTCGAGGAAGCCGCCGGTCGTGTGCGCCAGGGCGAGCTCGGCGCCGAGCTCCAGGCCGCCGCCGAGCCCGACCCGCGCGGTCCCCGCCGCCCGCAGGTATTCGGCGTCCATGACCCACGACGACGTCGGCGCCTGGCCGATCAGGAACAGGCTCGAGTACGTGAACGACGACCGCAGCTCGGTGCGAGCGGCCGGCAGCACGGCGGCGCTCGCGGCGTCGAGGTGCAGGACGGTCAGCTGCGCCGGGTGCTGGTTCCGCACGGGCAGCGGCCCGCGCAGGTCCGGCCGTGCGACGCAGCCGGCGAGGACCGCCAGCGCCACGAGCCCACCCGCCGAGACCGACCGCATCGGGCGCGCACCGTAGGTTCCTCGGCCCTGGAAGGCCAGCGTCTTGGCCGGCCGGACGAAGGCCGCGTCCGGCCGATTCCGTGCGGCGCGGAGCGGGCCGGTCTAGACTGCCCGCCACCTTGCAGACCCCCGATCGCCTCCCCTCTTCCCGCTGGCTCGTCCCGCTCGTGCTGCTGGCCGCGTGCGCCGACGGCGGCGACGACGAACGTCCGCAGAGCGAAGTGCGCATCGCGGCGAGCCACCACCTGTACGGCTTCCGCAGCCTGCGCGGCTTCGGCCAGTTCCCCGTCAGGTCGACGAGCGTCTTCCCGGATCGGGGCACGCTCAACCTGTTCGACAACAGCACCTACACCGTGACGCGCGCGTCCGGCACGACGCCTGCCGATCGCTACGCGCTCGAGTCCGACGGCGCGTTCTCGGTGTTCGTCACCGGCAACGGCACCGAGCCCTCGGTGGTCTTCCGCGGCGCGTACAGCCTCGTCGGCTCCCAGGCGGACTTCCTGTTCACCGACCGGGTGTCGACGCCGAACAGCCAGTCGATCGGCCTCTACTTCGGCACGCGCGTCGTGCAGGGCCAGGTCGAACTCGGCGGCGCGTGGCACCTGCTGTCGCTGCACACGGTGTTCGACCAGACCATCCTGTCGCCGGAGAACGTCGGGCGCGCGGCCCGCGGGTCGGTCACGATCACCGCCGGCGCGCCCGGCACGCTGCGCACCATCAGCGGCACCGGCCAGCAGGGCTCGGCCGGGCTGACGCTGTCGGGCTCGATCCAGAACCTGCTCGACGCGCAGAACACGGGCGACGGCACGTGCAACCTGACGGTCGGCTACCAGATCACAGGCCAGGCGGTCGACAGCCGCGTGATGCTCTCGGCGGCCAACGACAACGTGATCTACGGCCTCGACGCCGAGCAGAGCGACGGCGAGGCCGGCCTCCTCTTGATGCTGCGCAAGTTCGATCCGCCGGGTACGCCGATCGACTCGGTGCGGGTGCCGGGCCGGTTCCTCGTCGGCGGGCACACGCTGTTCGTCAACCCGAGCAACTCCGGCTCGGACGCGTTCGTCGGCACGGTCGACCTCACGCCGCAGGGCGGCTTCCGCCTCGACGCGGTCGGCAACTCCGGCCAGGACTTCTCGTACGTCGGCAGCTACACGCTCGCCGCCGACGGCGGCATGACGCTGTCGATCAACGGCACCAACGAGACGTGGTTCGCGGCGATCGACCGCACCTACAACACCTTCGCGTTCGTCGACGACTTCCTCGAGGTGCGGCCGAACAACGTCCCGGAGCTCAACCTCTGCTTCGGCGTGCGCCAGAAGACCCCGTGAGCCGGCGCCGCGGCCGGGCGACGGCCGCGACTCCGCGGGGCGGGTGCGCGGTTCGCGCTTTGCCGCCGGCCGGGCAGGCCGCATGATCGGGTCGTGCAAGCGCCCGTGCTGGCGATCGACCTCCCGTTCGGCGAGCGTCTCGGACGCGGCAAGGTCCGCGAGATCTACGCGCTGGGCGGCGACCTGCTGCTCGTCGCGACCGACCGCATCTCGGCCTTCGACGTCGTCATGGGCGAAGGCATCCCGGGCAAGGGGCGCGTCCTGACCGAGACGTCCGCGTTCTGGTTCGCGCACCTCGCCGACGTGTGCGACAACCACGTGCTGTCGTGCGACGTCGACGCGTGGCAGGACGTGCCGGCTTCGCACCGCGAGCTGCTGCGCGGCCGCGCCATGCGCTGCCGGCGCTGCGAGCCGCTGCCGGTCGAGTGGGTCGTGCGCGGCTACCTGACCGGCTCCGGCTGGGCCGACTACCAGCGCACCGGCGCCGTCAGCGGCGTCGAGCTGCCGCCGGGGCTGCAGCACGCCAGCCGCCTCGACCCGCCGATCCTGACGCCGTC
>CALKYL010000426.1 GCA_938003515.1 uncultured bacterium | reverse complement strand
ACACGTTTCGGCGTTCCCGCCGAGGCTGTGGTCATCCGCGAGGACGGTTCGACCGAACGACTTGACTCGATGTCGGAAGTCACCAAGCGTGACGAACTCGAAGTCCGGTTGAACAAAGTCCGCGACCAGTATAAGGATCTCAAGGACAGCGGTGACCGTGGATCCTACCGGGACCGTCTGGAAGCCTCCGGCCGGGTGGGGGGCATGGACGACGCCCGCGGCGGCGGTGCTCGCAGATGCGAACGGCTGCTCCGTGCCGGCCGAGCTGGTGCGGCGCGCGCGGGCCGAACGGCGCGCGTCCGACGCGATGCTGCGCGCGTTCGCGCCGCTGCCCGGCCTCGCCGAGCTCGCGCGCCCCGACACGGTCGTCTGCCGCTGCGAGGACGTCACGCGTCTCGCCGCCCAGGAGGCCGCGGCGCTGCACGGCCCGTCGCTGCGCGCGATCAAGATGGGATGTCGCGCCGGCATGGGGCCGTGCCAGGCGCGCATCTGTGGCCCGTCGCTGCAGGCGCTCGCGACCGGCGACGGCCGGCGCGCGATGGACGTGCCGGTCGTCGCCGTGCCGCTCAAGCCGGTGCGCGCCGAGACGATGCTCGAGGCACCGGCGGGTTGACGCGGCGTCGCGCGCGTAGCGGCGCGCGTCACCAACGCAGCACGAGGGGCAGGTCCGGTCGGAGGTCCAGCTCCGCGGGCGGCCCGTCGCCCTGTGCGAACGTCAGCTCCATGTGGTGCGCGGCGCCCTCGCGCAGTTCGAGCCCGGCGACCCGGACGTCGCGCAACAGCGACATCGGCGCGAGATCCGGCGTCTCGACGACGACGCCGGCGAGCGCGCGGTGCGCCAGGGCGTGGCCGCCGCCGGGCTGTGCGCCCGGCCGGTCGATCGCGAACAGGATCGGCTCGCCGACGACCCCGCTGTTGCAGCCCATGCGGATGACGGCGTCCGCCGGCAGATACGGCGGCCGGTAGTCCCAGTGGGGGAACGGCGGGTCCTCGCCGGGCCGCTCGGGTCGCAGGCAGACGCCGAACGGCGAGGCGCCGGTCTCGCGCCAGCGCGCCCGTTCGTGCAGGCCGAGCGGCTTGACGACGCGGTCGCTCGCCGCGCGCTCGTCGGCGAGCCACAACAGCTCGAGGTACGCGCCGGCGAAGCCGAAGCAGACGTTCTCGGTGCCCTGGCCGGCGTGCGCGCGCTGCGCGCCCGGCACGAGGCCCGCGGCGACGATCCGCCGCTGCTCGGGCGCCTGGGGCCGCGCGAACACGAACACGTGGTCGATCGTCCACATCTCAGATCTCCGTCGGCGCGGGCGCCGGCGCGGCCGGCCCGGCGGGCGCGGCGGTCAGGACGGCGTCGACCTCGGCGACGAGCTCGGCCGCCGCGAACGGCTTGGCGAGGAAGCGCGTGCGGCGCCCGTCGCCCGTCACGCGGCCGAGGTCGCCCTCGGCGTAGCCCGACATGAACACCACGCCGAGCGACGGCCGCGCCGCGAGCAGCCGCTCCGCGAGGTCGCGCCCGCTCAGCTCCGGCATCACCAGGTCGGTGACCACGGCGTCGACGTCGCCCGGCCGGGCGGCGAACAGCTCGAGCGCCTGGGTGCCGTCCCGCGCGCACAGCACCTCGTGACCGGCGCGGCGCAGCGCGCGCGCGGCGAGCTGCAGCACGAACGGCTCGTCCTCGACCACGAGCACCGTCGCCGCGCCGGCGCGGGGGCGCGGCAGCAGGAGCGGTTCCGCGGCCGCCGGCTGTGCGTGCTCGAAGGGCAGCAGCACGGAGACCGTCGTGCCGCGGCCGGGCGCGCTGTCGATCTCGACGGCGCCGCCGCTCTGCGTGACGATGCCGTAGACGGTCGACAGGCCGAGCCCCGTGCCGCGGCCGTGCCCCTTGGTCGTGAAGAACGGCTCGAACGCGCGCGCCTGCACGTCCGGGGACATGCCGCAGCCGTCGTCCCGGACGGAGAGCAGCGCGTAGCGGCCGGCCGGCAGCTCGGTGCGCCGCCGCGGGTCGTCGCCGACGACCTCCGTCGTCGAGGTCGTGATCGTGATCCGGCCGCCGTCGGGCATCGCGTCACGGGAGTTAATGACGAGGTTGACCAGCACCTGTTCCAGCTGGCCGCGGTCGACCCGGAC
>CALKYL010000425.1 GCA_938003515.1 uncultured bacterium | reverse complement strand
GCCGGTGCAGGGCGCCGACCTGTCGCTGACGACGGCTGTGAGCCCGCTCGGCTCTTGCACGATGAAGCTCAACGCGACGACCGAGATGTATCCGGTGTCGATGGCGGGCTTCTCCAACCTGCACCCGTTCGCGCCGCTCGACCAGACCCGGGGCTACCAGAAGCTGTTCGCGACGCTGTCGCAGTGGCTGTGCGACATCACCGGCTTCGCCGCCTGCTCGCTGCAGCCGAACGCCGGCTCGCAGGGCGAATACGCGGGCCTGTTGACGATCCGCGCCTACCACCGCAAGAACGGCCAGGAGCAGCGCGACGTCTGCCTGATCCCCGACAGCGCGCACGGCACCAACCCGGCGAGCGCGGCGATGTGCGGCATGAAGGTCGTCGTCGTCAAGTGCGACGACCACGGCAACATCGACCTGGACGACCTGCGCAAGAAGGCCGAGGCGAACTCCGAGCAGCTCGCGGCGCTGATGGTCACCTACCCGTCGACGCACGGCGTGTTCGAGGAGGCGATCCGCGACATCACGAAGCTCGTGCACGAGCACGGCGGCCAGGTCTACATGGACGGCGCCAACATGAACGCGCAGGTCGGCCTGATGGGCCCCGGCGAGCTCGGCGCCGACGTCTGCCACCTCAACCTGCACAAGACGTTCTGCATCCCGCACGGCGGCGGCGGCCCGGGCATGGGCCCGATCTGCGTCGCGAAGCACCTCGCGCCGTTCCTGCCGTCGCACCCGCTGGTGCCGTGCCACCCGACCGGCGACGAGACCCACGCGCTCGGCCCGGTCAGCGCCGCCCCGTGGGGCAGCGCGTCGATCCTGACCATCAGCTACGCCTACATCGCGATGATGGGCCCCGACGGGCTGCGGCGCGCGACGCAGGTCGCGATCGCCAACGCCAACTACGTCAAGAAGCGCCTCGAGGGCCACTTCCCGGTGCTCTACACCGGCCAGAACGACATGGTCGCGCACGAGTGCATCATCGACCTGCGGCCGCTGAAGGCGTCGTCGGGCGTCGAGGTCGCCGACGTCGCGAAGCGCCTGATGGACTACGGCTTCCACGCGCCGACCGTCAGCTTCCCGGTCGCCGGCACGATGATGATCGAGCCGACCGAGAGCGAGTCGAAGGCGGAGCTCGACCGCTTCTGCGACGCGATGATCGCGATCCGCGACGAGATCCGCGCGATCGAGCGCGGCACGTGGCCGAAGGACGACAACCCGCTGAAGCACGCGCCGCACACGGCCGCGGTCGCGACCGCCGACGAATGGACGCGGCCGTACTCGCGCGAGCAGGCGGTGTTCCCCGCGCCGTGGACGCGGGAGCACAAGTTCTGGCCGCCGGTCGCGCGCGTCAACGACGTGCACGGCGACCGCAACCTGGTCTGCGCCTGCCCGCCGATCGAGGCGTTCGCCGAGACCGCGTCCTGACGGCGGCGGCGCTCAGCCGCCGGCGTCGGACCGCGCGTCGGCGGCGTCCCCGTCGACCAGGAAGCGCAGCACCGCCGGGAAGATCGGCCGCCAGTCGACCCAGCGGTGGCCGCCCTCGTAGACGAGCCAGCCGTGCTCGATGCCGCGCGCGGCGAGGTGCTCGTGGAAGCGCGTGCTGCCGGTGACGATGCCGTCGCGGTCGTCCTCGCCGACCGCCAGCATCAGCCGCAGCCCCGAGAGGTCGTCTTGCGCGGTCCAGCGCCGGAACAGGTCGTCCTGGCGCACGCGCTCGACGTCGTCGGTCGGCCCCCAGATGCGCTCGACGGGCACGAACAGCCGCACCCAGAAGTTGCGGGTGAACGCGACCAGGTGCTCGGCGTCCATGACCGGCGCGCTGATCGCCGCCGCCGACGCGAAGCGGTGGCCCTCGAACAGCGCGAGCCGCAGCGTGCCGTGCCCGCCCATCGAGATGCCCATGACGTGCAGGTGCTCGCGGCCCGGCTCGACGCCGTAGCGCTTGCGCACGTGCGGCACGAGGTCCTCGAGCACCCACTCGCGGTAGCGGTGGCTGCCGTCGTGCCAGTCCTCCCAGAACCCCCGCTCGCCTTCGGGCACGCAGACGACCACGCGCGGCGCCTCGCCGGCGGCGATCGCCCGATCGAGCGTCTGGCCGATGCCCCAGCGGTCGAAGCAGTCCTCGTCGTCGCCGCCGCCGTGCAGGAACAGCACCAGCGGCAGCCGCTCGGCCCGGGTCCAGCCCGGCGGCGTGTAGACCGCGTAGCGCATCTCCTTCAGCATCGCCTCGCTCTGCAGCGCGCCGTATTCGAGCCGGCGTTCGAACGAAGCGCCACCGCCGATGCCAGGGCCGCGGCCCGGGCAGGGATCGTGCGGGGCGGACCGCGGCGAGCGGGAGTCATCGCCGGACTATACGGAAGCCGGGGTGCGCGCACGAACGCGCCGGCGCTCCGGTATCCTCGCGGCACCCATGGCCGCAGCCCTGCCGCCGAGCATCTTCAACGACGTCGTCGGCCCCGTCATGCGCGGGCCGTCGAGCTCGCACTGCGCGGCGTCGGTGCGCATCGGCCGCCTCGCCCGCGACCTGTGCGGCGGCACGCCCGAGCGCGTCCTGGTCGAGTTCGACACGCTCGGTTCGCTGGCGACGACGCACGCCTCGCAGGGCTCGGACATGGGCCTGTTCGGCGGCCTGTGCGGCTGGGAGGCCGACGACGAACGGCTGCCGCGCTCGGCCGCGGCGCTGCAGGACGCCGGCGTCGCGGTCGAGATCCGCACCGCCGAGCTCGGCGACGCGCACCCGAACACCTACCGCCTGACGCTCGAACGCGGCGGCGAGACCCACCGCATGGTCGCGATCTCGACCGGCGGCGGCATGATCGAGGTGGTCGCGATCGACGGCGCGCCGCTGTCGCTGTTCGGCGACTACGACGTGACGCTCGTCGAGGCCGCTCCGCTCGTCGAGGCAGCCTCCCTCCGGCGGGGCGCGGACGCCGGGGCGGCGCCGCTCGCCGACACCTCCCGAACGGACTCTTCCCGAAGGGGCGCCGCGCGGCGCACCACGACCGCGCCCGACGCACACCGCCTCGCCGCGGCGCTCGCCGCGCACGCCGACGTCGTGCAGGTCGCGCGGG
>CALKYL010000424.1 GCA_938003515.1 uncultured bacterium | reverse complement strand
GGGCTCGGCGCGCGCGCTGCATGCGGCGGGGCCGCGGACCGACGGCCGGGTGCTCGTGAGCGGCGGCGCCGACGCGACCGGCACGGTGCTGGCGTCGTGCGAGATCTACGACCCCGCGACGAACAGCTTCTCGCCGACCGGCAACATGACGACGCCGCGCATCCTGTTCGGCGCGGCGCGGCTCGCCGACGGCCGGGTGATGGTCGCCGGCGGCACGGCGACCTTGACCCCCGACGTCACGGCGGCGATCACGGCGACGCTGCGCTCCGCGGAGATCTGGAACCCGGCGAACGGCCAGTGGTCGGCGACCGCGAACCTCGGCGGCAACCGGCTCGCGCCGGCGCTGACGCGGCTGCCGAACGGCCAGATCATGGTCTCGGGCGGCGTGCAGGTGACCCTGACCACGCTGCCGTTCCCGCCGTTCCCGACGATCCCGACGGCGGCGGTCAGCACGAACGCCGTGCAGCGCTGGAACCCGGCGAACGGCGCGTGGACGAACGGCCCGAACATGGCGCAGGGCCGCGCAGGCCACCAGTACAACCAGGTGACGCTCGCCGACGGCCGCGTCCTGATGACCGGCGGCGTCGACGTGCCGAGCCTGCTCGGGGCGGCGACCGCGGCGCCGATCGCCGGCGCCGAGGTGTTCGCGCCGGCCGTCGGCCCGAGCGGGACCTGGACGACCGTCAACATGCCGACGGCGCGCGCGCTGCACACCGCGACGCGCCTCGCCGACGGCCGCGTCGTCGTCTGCGGCGGCGCGCAGGGCACGCTGACGACGCCGGTCGCGATCGCGGACGTCGACGTGTTCGACCCCGTGGGCAACAGCTGGTCGTCGGCGCTGCCGCTGACCGGGCCGCGTTCGGGCCACGTCGCCGAGGCGCTGCCCGACGGCACGCTGATCCTGTTCGGCGGCCAGGGCGCGACGACGACCCTGACGTCGATCGAGACGCTGCGCTTCTGAGCGCCCCGTCGCCGCGGGCCGCTGCGGCGATCGGCGGCGCAGCGACCGCGGGCCGGTCAACCCGCGGCGACGGGGTTGCGCAGCACGCCGAGGCCTTCGACCTCGACCTCCATGACGTCGCCCGGCCGCACCGGGCCGACGCCTTCGGGCGTGCCCATCGCGATCAGGTCACCCGGCCGCAGCGTGGTCACGCGGGACATCGCGGCGAGCGCCTCGCCGATCGAGAACACCATCGCGCTGGTGCGCGCCTGCTGGCGCACTTCGCCGTTGACGCGCATCGTGATCGCGAGGTCTGCGCCGTCGAGCGCGTCGCGGGGCACGACGAAGGGCCCGACCGGGCAGAACGTGTCGATCGACTTGCTGCGCAGCCACGGGTACTTCTGCTCGCGGTCCTGGCCCTGCAGCTTGCGCGCGGTCACGTCGTTGAGCGGCGTGAAGCCGGCGACGAGGGCCGGGGCGTCGGCCGCATCGACGTTCCGGCGGCCGCGGCCGTCGGGGTCGGCGAAGCCGAGCACGAGCGCGAGCTCGGCTTCGTGGTCGACCCGGGTCTCGAGCCAGCCCGGGATCACGACGGCTTCGCCGTGCGCGACCAGGGTGTCGGGCAGCTTGGCGAAGAAGATCGGCTCGGCCGGCGCGGCGCCGCCCATCTCCTTGGCGTGCGCGGTGTAGTTCTTGGCGAGGCAGAGGATCTTCGGCCCCCTGGGTACGGGCGTGAGGAAGCGCCCGGGGGCCGGGATCGGGGCCGAACGACCGATGCGCAGCTCCAGGTCGGCCCGGGTCAAGGCGCCGTCGTGCAAGAGCCGCAGCACGTCGAGCGGCCCGAGGTCGAACCAGCCCGGGCCGCCGCCCGGGCCGGACCGCGCCGGGTCGATCGCGCCGACGTGGGCCGCGCCGCCGTGCTCGAACCGGAACCAGGCCGGCCGGGTCGGCAGCTCCGCCGGGTTCACCGGCAGTGCTCCAGCGCGACCATCGCGTAGCACGTGCACAACAGCGGCAGGCCCTCCATCCAGCGCTCGTTCTTGCCGTTCACCCAGCTGCCGTCGTCCTGCTGCATGCCGGCCAGCTGCTCGCGCAACGCCGCGCGCCAGTCGATGCCCGTGCCGGAGCCCTGCTCCCCGCCTTCGGCCGTGGGTTTGCGCTCGACCTGGACGATCCGCTCGATGCCCGCGGTGCCCATCGGCTGGGCCACCGCCATGTAGTAGTAAGAGAGGCTCTGGTACTTGACCTGCTCGCCGAGCGCGTGGGCGGCGCCGTAGTTCATCGCCTGGGTCCAGTTGTCCTGGATCCACTTCACCGCCGCGGCGACACGCGGGTCGTCCCGGTCCACGCCGGCCAGCGTGTAGGACTTGAGCAGCGCGTAGGTCATCGAGCCGTAGCTGCGCGGGATCGCCTTGCCGTCGGGCCGCACGATGTAGCCGGCCGCGCTGTTGCCCGGGTAGTAGGCGGCGCCGCCGTCGTCTCCCGAGGTCACGTCGAGGATCACGCCGTCGCGGTCGGGGTCGGGCACCTTGCCGGAGAAGTCGTTGACGGACTTGAGGTTCTGCGTGCGCTGCAGGAACACGAGCGCCCGCTGCATCGCCTCGTGGTTCTCGGGCAGGCCGGTCGCGCGCAGCGCCTCGAGCGAGAAGTGCAGGTTGGACAGGTCCCCGCGCTGGCTGTTGCCGTAGCCGATCGAGCCGTAGTCGCGGTCGCTGCGCGTGTAGCCGCCGGTCTCGCTGTTCTGGAACATCAGGATCGCCTTCTGCGCCTTCTGCAGCACCGGCGCCGCGGCCGGGTCCTGCCAGCGGGTCAGAGCGCCGACCACGACGCACGTCGTGTAGTTGGGCACGCGTTCGTCGAACGTGCCGTCGTCGTTCTGGCGCTCGAGCAGCCAGCGCAGGCCCTTCTCGATCGCCGCCTGCTCGGCGGCCGTGCGGCGCGCCTTGGGCTTGGTCTGCAGCGCCATCAGGCCGAAGCCCGTCAGCGCCACGTCGGGCACCCTCTGCGCGACGCGCTCGCCGGCCTCGTTCGTCATCGGCACCGGCACCGAGAACACGCCGTCCTCCTGCTGCTGCCACAGCCACGCGAACGCCTTCTGCTGCGTCGGCCACCACGCGGCCTCGCCGGAGCCCTCCGGGTCCTGCTGCGCGTCGAGCACGCGGTTGGCGACCTGGCAGGCGACGAGCTGCAGCAGCGCGTCGGCCGCCTGGCCGAGCTCGGCGTCGGGCACCGCGCCGCCGTCGAACCAGGCGTTGGCGCGGCGCGCGGCGTCGGCCGCCAGGTGCTGCGGGAAGCGGTCGGCGCGCACGTCGTCGAGCACCGCCTGCACGCGCGCGTCGAACGACGGCGCGTCGGCGTCCTGGGCGTCGAGCCAGCGGCGCGCGGCGGCGACCTCTTCGCGGAACCCGTCGGCGTCCATGACGTCGAGCGCCTGGGCCACCCACGCCGTCGCGGCGACGTCGCCGAAGCTGCCGTCGCTGCGCCGGCAGCGCAGCAGATGGTCGAGGGTCGGGCGCACGACCGGACCGTCGCTCACGTGGTAACGGCGGTGGCAGTGGCCCATCGCGACGAGGACCTTGCCGGCGACGAGCGCGTCGCTGCCGAGCACGCTGTAGTCACCGTCGCCGACCCCGCCGCGTCGCGACGCCTTGCGCAGCGCGTCGACCAGCCCGTCCACCTCGTTCTTGTAGATGGTGCCCTGTTTGCGGTCGGCGCCAGCGCCCTGGGCGGGCGCCGCGAGCGGCGAGAGCAACGTGGAGGCGAGGACGATGCAGAGGATCTTGTGCATGAAGTTCAGCGGATACGGAACCGATCGGAGTGCGCCGCAACGTGGCGGCGCGGGCCCGGTTCACCAGGCCGGCGGGCGGCATCGGACCGGACGCCGCGATGTTACCGCGGCGAACGCGCCGCGCCCCCGGGCCGGCTGCGCGGGGCCGCAAAGTCGTGCCGGTCGCCCGGCACGAAGGTATCCTTCTCCCGCCCCATGTTCCGCGACCGGTCCGTCTCGCTCGTCATCCCCGCGTACAACGAGGAGGAGACGATCCGGCAGGTCGTGGAGGAGTTCCGCGCCGAACCGCACCTCGACGAGATCGTCGTGGTCGACAACAACTGCCGCGACCGCACCGCCGAGCTGGCCGCGGCCGCCGGCGCGCGGGTCGTCGCCGAGCAGAAGCCCGGCTACGGCGCGGCGCTGACCGCCGGCATGGACGCCGCGACGGGAGACCTGCTGGTGCTGGTCGAGGCCGACGGCAGCTTCCGCGCGCGGGACGTCGTCAAGCTGCTCGTCTACCTGGAGGACGCCGGCATGGTCATGGGCACGCGCACGACCCGGCAGATGGTCGAGCAGGGCGCGAACATGCGGTTCCTGCTGCGGTGGGGCAACGTGTTCATGGCCAAGTTCCTGCAGCTGTGCTGGCTGCGGCCGTCCGAGCCGCGGTTCACCGACGTCGGCTGCACCTTCCGCGCGCTGTCGCGCGAGACGTGGCACAAGATCCGGCCGCGGCTCAGCGAGACCGGCCCGGCCTTCTCGCCCGAGATGATGTGCGCCGCGCTGCAGGAGCGCTGCCGCGTCGTCGAGGTGCCGGTCACCTACTCGAGGCGCATGGGCGGCGAGTCCAAGCACAGCGACACGTTCGGACGGCAGGCCCGCACGGCCTGGAAGATGTTCCGCACGATCTGCCGCAAGCGCTTCCTCGAGCGCGGCGCGCCCGTCACCCGCGCCGAGCCGGCCCGGACGTCGTCCTGAGGGCATCGCGATGCAGTCCCCTTCGACCGGCAAGGCCCACACCGCGAACGCCGAGGCGCTCGCCTCGTCGGTCGAGGTCACGCGGTGCCAGCTGTGCGGCAGCGACGAACGCGACCGGAAGTTCGAGGACGGCCCGTTCACGCTGTTCACCTGCCGCGGCTGCGGGCTCGTCTACGTGACGCCGCGCCTCACCGGCCAGGCGCTGCACGACGTCTACGACGAGTCGTACTGGCGCAGCAAGAACCCGAAGCAGCGCGGCTACGCCGACTACGCGAGCGAGTCGAAGCTGTATCTCAAGACATTCCAGAAGCGCATGGCGCTGGTGTCGCGCTGGCTGCCCGAGCGCGCCCGCATCCTCGACGTCGGGTGCGCCGCCGGCTATTTCCTGCGCATCGCCAGGGAGCACGGCCACGACGTGCACGGCGTCGAGCTCTCGGCGGCGATCGCCGTCGAGGCGCAGAAGGCGCTCGGCGAGGACCGCGTGCACGTCGGCACGCTCGACGACGCGGTCGCGGCGATGGACTACCGGCCGCGCTCGTTCGACATGGTCACGCTGTGGGACGTCATCGAGCACCTGCCCGAGCCGCAGGCGGTGCTCGACCGCATCCGCGAGCTGCTGAAGCCCGGCGGCCGTCTGCTGCTCGAGACCCAGAACGTCGCGTCGCGGTGGGCGCGGCTGCTCGGCCGGCGCTGGCACCACTACAAGCACGACGAGCACCTCTACCACTTCGACCCGCAGACGATCCGCCGGCTGCTCGAGGAGCGCGGCTTCCGGGTGCTCGCGTGCGGCTCGAAGTACGCCGGCAAGTACGTGTCGTTCGCGTTCCTCGCCGAGCGGGCCGGCCGGCTGGGCCGGCTGCCGGGCCTGCTCGCCCGGCCGCTGCGGCTGTTCGCGCCGTGCAACCTCTACGTCAACCCGCACGACGAGATCATCGTCGTCGCGGAGCCGGACGGCGGCTGACGGGGGCGGGGCTCCGGCGCGGCAGGCGCCGGGCCGCGGCCCGGCGCACGGCACGTCGTCACATCGGCGTCACTGGGGCGTCGGCTCGGTCAGCCTCCCGACCGGCTGCTCGAACTCGTAGCGGGCGACCAGCGCTTCCTTCGTGAAGGCGTGCTGGATGGCCTGGAACATCTGCAGCCGCGCGAACGAGCCGCCGAAGCCCCGGCGCAGGATCTCGAACTCGCGGCGCGTGACGTCCGCCGGGGTCAGCGGCTCGACGGACCTGCAGACGGCGACGTGCGAGCGGCGCGCGGTGACGTCGTTGAGCACGTCGGTCGCCTCGCCCTCCTCGAGCTCCGAGAAGTTGCGCCACAGGTAGACGACCGTGTCGTCGTAGGCGTCGTCGAAGCGCGGCCGCTGCTGCAGGTCGCGCGGATACGGGCCGATCTCTCGCATCGTGAAGCCCACCTCGGCGGCGGCGGCGGCGAGCACGTCGCCGAAGTGCTTCTTGGCCTCGTCCTCGATCTCCTTGTCGAGCTTCTGGCCGACGACCCGCTCGGTGCGCTCGAGCTGCGCCTGCTCGTTCGCCAGCTCCTGCTGCTTCTGCTCGAGCTTGCGCTGCCACGCGGTGCGCGCCTGCGTGCCGAGGTTCGGCGTCGCCAGCTTCTGCTCCGCGTCGGCGATCGCCGCCTGCACGCCCTCGCGCCACTCGTTCATCGCGGTGTCGATGCGGTTCTGCCGGTCGCCCTCGCGCTCCGCGACGAACTCCGGGATCAGCTCCTTCGCGCGCCGCAGCAGCTCCTCCTTGAGCGCCTTGCGCTTCTCGACGCCCTCCTCGCGGGCCTTCTCCGCGAAGTAGGCCTCCTCGAGCAGCGGCTTCAGCTCGTCCCAGGCCTTCAGCGGCTTCGGCTGCGTCTCGACCGCCTGGTAGACGACGACGGCGGCTCCGGTGCGGCCCGGACCGAAGCCCAGGTCGCCGGGGTTCTGCAGCGACGTGCCGGACGCCGCCTGCGGCCACTCGCCGAGCTTGAGGCCGAGCTCGTCGAGGTCCTGCAGCGCGTCGGCGTCGCGCAGCTCGGCCCTCTCCTTCTGCACGAAGCCGCGCTTGCCCTCGATCATCGGCGCGAGCGCGGCGTACAGGTCGAACGCGGCGCGGGCTTCGCGCTGCGCTGTCTCGGCGGCCTCGACGGCCTGCTGCATCGCCGGCACGACCGCCTCGGCGGCGAACACGGCGTCCTTGGCCTGGCCGACGGCGCGCTCGAGCTCGGCGACCTCGGCCTTCAGCGCCTCGTCGTCGGGCGCGGCGGTGAGGGCGGCCCGCTTGGACTCGAGCTCCTTCTCGTTCGTCAGCAGCTCCTGTCGCGCCTCCGCCTCCTCCCGCTGCTTGGCCTGCAGCTCCCCCTGCACCCGCGTCAGCTCGTCGGTCAGCGGCTTGAGCGCGTCGAGCTGCTGCTGCCGGACCTTGCCGAGCAGGTCGTTCATGACCCGCTCCGCCTGCACGAGACGGGTCAGGCGCGTGCGCACCGACTCGTCGTCGAACTCCTCGTATTCGCCGTCCTCGGTCTTGAAGCGCAGGTCCTTCTCCTGCTCGAAGTAGGACTGCAGCTGGTCGTCGGTGATCGTGAAGTCCTGCAGCACGCCGTCCTGCCACTCGGACGGATCGAAGCCCGTGTCCGGGTCCAGCCGCAGCGCGACGAAGCGCAGCTTCACGCGCGGCAGGTCGTAGACGGCCATGCGCTGCTTCTCGCGGTCCGCCTTCTCGTCGAGCCACGCCCGCAGCTGATCGTCGGTCAACTCCGACGCGGCGATCATCTCCTCCTGGCGCTGCTTCTCGTCGAAGGTCGCGACCTCGAGCGTGATCTTCTCCCGATCCTGCAGCGCCTGCCGCATCACCGCCGCGTCGCTCGAATCGAGCGCGAGCAGCTGCAGCCGCGTGTAGGTGCCGATGCGCAGCGCCTCCGCGACGAGCGCGCGGTACTGGGCGAGCGACGAGAAGCCGCGCGCCCGCGCGAGCTTGGCGGCCGACTCGGCGTTGGCCTGCTCGCGCGCGGCCTCGATCGCGCGGTCGACCTCGGCGAGCGACACGTCGATGCCCTCGGCGATCGCCGCGCGGCGCAGGATCGCGAACACCTCGCCGAGCTCTCCGTCGCCGCCCTCGCCGCTCGACACCGGCAGCATGACGCCGGCCGGCACGCCGTAGAGGTAGTGACGCACCAGCAGGTTGCCGTAGCTGTAGTCCTCGGTCGTCAGCTTGACGCGCTCGCCGCGCACCAGGATCGACGGCATCGGCTGGCGCGTGCCGAACAGCTCGTTGACGAGGTTCAGCACCGGCCCGGTGATCGAGAACGTCAGCAGCGCGAACAGACCGGCGGTGTAGAGCAACACCTTCTGGTGACGGCGGAAGAAGCCGTAGACGCCGGACAGCTCGTCGAAGTGATGGTCGTCGGAGGACGGTTTCTCGGGGTTCGTCGCCATTTCTGAGAGCGGAGCAGGATACCGGCTCCGACGGAAGCCGCGAGCCGCGAGGCGGCAAATCGCCGGCCCCACGAAGCGAAGCCGACCGCCCGGTGGCCGGGGGTCGCCGGCCGGCTCAGGCCGGCCGGACGGGGATCGCCGCGGCGCCGAGCAGGATCGGGATGCCGTCGCGGATCGGGTACAGCCAGGCCCCGTCGGCCGTCGCGAGCGCCTCGTCGAGCTCCTCCGCGACGGCGTCACCGCCGCGGCTGTGCACGCCGCCCCGCGCGATCGCGGCGTTGGCGGCGGCGACCTCGTCGGCCGTCGCCGCGCGCAGCGGCTGCCGCGACGTCGGGCAGACCAGCATCGCCAGGAACTCGGGGTCGATCATCGCGGCAGGGACCGGCGCATGGGGCGGAACCGGCATCGGGCGGA
>CALKYL010000423.1 GCA_938003515.1 uncultured bacterium | reverse complement strand
GTCGGGTCGCCCGGCGGCGAGCAGTAGTGCGCGGCGATGTGGTTGCGCGACACCTGCGCGGGGAACGCCGGCTCGCCTCCCAGTTCGCGGATCCTCCTCTCGACGGCGAGCTGGACCTCCTCGATGCGGGTGCCCGGCTTCATCATCGCGCGGCCGTGCGCCAGCGCGGTCGCGCTGATGCGGCCGGACTCGCGCAGCTTGTCGAGGTCGATCTTCACGGCGACACGCCCGTCACTTCAGCACGCCCAGCTGCCTGCCGACCTTGGTGAACGCGGCGACCGCGAACTCGAGCTGCTCCGGCTCGTGGGCGGCGCTGATCTGCACGCGGATCCTGGCCTTGCCCTTGGGCACGACCGGATACGAGAAGCCGATCACGTAGACGCCCTCGTCGAGCATGCGGCGCGCCATGTCGACGGCGAGCTTCGCGTCGCCGAGCATGATCGGCACGATCGGGTGCTCGCCCGGCACGATCGCGAAGCCGGCCTTCGTCATCGCGTCGCGGAAGAACTTCGTGTTGGCCTCGAGCTTGTCGCGCAGCGCGGTCGTCGCCGACAGACGGTCGATGCAGGCGATCGTCGCGCCGACGATCGCGGGCGCCAGCGTGTTGGAGAACAGGTAGGGCCGCGCGCGGTTGCGCAGCAGGTCGACGACCTCCGCGGGGCCCGCGGTGAAGCCGCCGGACGCGCCGCCGAGCGCCTTGCCGAAGGTGGAGTTGACGATGTCCACACGGTCCTGCACGCCGTGGTACTCCGGCGTGCCCCGGCCGGTCGGCCCGAAGAAGCCGGTCGCGTGGCTGTCGTCGACGACGACGATCGCGCGGTAGCGGTCGGCGAGCTCGCAGATCGCCGGCAGGTCGGCGACGTGGCCGTCCATCGAGAACACGCCGTCGGTGACGATCATGCGGCTGCGGCAGTCCTGCGAGTCCTTCAGGTGCTGCTCGAGCTCCTTCATGTCGCCGCTCGCGTAGCGCAGGCGCCGCGACTTGGTCAGCCGGATGCCGTCGATGATCGACGCGTGGTTGAGCGCGTCCGAGACGATCGCGTCCTCGGGCCCCATCAGGATCTCGAACAGGCCGCCGTTCGCGTCCCAGCACGACGAGTAGAGGATCGCATCGGCCTTGCCGAGGAACCCGGCGATCCTGGCTTCGAGCTCCTTGTGCCGGTCCTGCGTGCCGCAGATGAAGCGCACGCTGGCGAGGCCGAGGCCGTGCGAGTCGATCGACTGCTTCGCGGCGGCCTTCAGGTCCGGATCGTCGGCGAGGCCGAGGTAGTTGTTCGCGCACAGGCACAGCACGTCCTTGCCGTTGGCCCGGATGCGCGCGCCCTGCGGGCTCTCGAGCACGCGCTCCTCCTTCCAGAGCCCCTGGGCGCGGATCTCGTCGAGCTCGTGCCGGAGCCGCTCCTTGTCGTGGTCGAACATCGTGGTGGGCTCTGGGGTGTCGGGGGGTCAGCTGCGGGGATGGGGATAGAGCACGACCTTCTGCTCGAGGCCCTGGCCGAAGCGCTCGACGCCGGTCGCGAACTGCTCGAGCGGCAGCTCCGCGGTGACGAGATGGGACACGTCGAGGCCGCGGCGCAAGAGATCGAGCATCTGGTCCCACGTGCGGAACATCTCGCGGCCGATCACGGCGGGCATCGTCAGGCCCTTGAAGATGAAATTCTTGCTGAAGCCCTCGATGGCGACCGACTCGCCCTTGGGCAGCCCGAGGTTGACGACGTGGCCGGCGGCGCGCGTCATCTGGATCGCGTTGTTGATGCCGACCGGATGGCCGGAGATCTCGAGCGTGACGTCGACGCCGCCGTGGGTCTCGTCGAGCACCTTCTCGACCGGCCGCTCGCGGCCGTCGACGACGGTGACCTGGTCCGACAGGCCGCGCCGGATCGTCCACGCGCGCGCGCGCGCCAGCGCCTGGTCGGCGACGTCGACGACGTAGACGTGGCGCGCGCCGACGAACGCGGCGACCTCGCCGCACATCGCGCCGATCGGGCCGAAGCCGACGATCGCGACCGAGCGGTCCTCGACCGGCACCTTCATGACCGTGTGCACGGCGTTGCCGAGCGGGTCGAGGATCGCCGCGACCTGGACCGGCAGGTCCTCGGGCAGCTTGACGACGTTGCGCGCCGACACGACGACGTATTCCGCGAACGCGCCGTCGAGGTTGATGCCGCGGATGCGCGCGGTCGCGCAGGCGTGATACGCGCCGCTGCGGCACGCCGGGCACTCGCCGCAGATCTCGTGCATCTCGGCGCTCGCGTAGGTGCCCGGCGGCAGCTCCTTCGCGTCGACGCCCTCGCCGAGCGCGTCGACGTGGCCGCAGAACTCGTGCCCGAGCGTCACCGGCGGCGCGATCAGGCCGTTCATCGACGCGTCGCCGCTGCAGATGTGCACGTCGGTGCCGCAGATGCCCGCGGCCGCGACCTTCAGGCGCACCTCGCCCGGGCCGGGCTCGGGCACGGGCAGGTCCGTGCGCACGCGGGCCTGACCGGGGGAGGAGAGTTGCACGCCCTTCATCGACGTCATGGTTCGAAGCCGCCCGTGGCGGGTGGGGCATTCTGCGGCTACAACGCCAGCGGCGCCACCAAGGAGATCCCCGATCGCCCGTCCGAGCCAACGCACGACCGTCATGCCGCTGTGGGTGGTGTTCGCCGCGTGCGCGGCCCCCCGCAACGAGCCGCCGCCGTACGCGCCGCGCGAGGTCGTGACCCTGGAGCGTTGGCTCGTGCGCAGCGGCGGCGACGTGCTCGGCCAGGTCGTGCATCTCGAGATCCGCGATCCCGCCGGCCCGATCCGCTTCTACCGCGTCGAGGACGGCCAGGGGCGCTGGATCGGCCACGCGACGGCCAGCGGCCGGTTCTCGCGGCGGGTGCCGTTCCAGGACGAGGAGGAGGACCTCGGCGTCTGGTCGATGGCGCGCGGCGTCGCCGAGCTGTTCGAAGCCTCGGCGCCGGTGCGGCTCGAGCCGGTCGCCGTCGACGCCGTCGGCAGCCGCGAAGACGCCGGCACGCCGCGCTGACGGAGCCCGGGGCGCGCCGCGCGCCGCCCCGTCAGCGGTCGGTGCGCGTCTCGAAGTAGTGCGTGCTGTCGCCGCCGAACAAGAGCAGCACGCGGTCGGCGCCGTCGTGGCGGCGGCCGTGCGTGGTCTCGATCGTCTGCGAGCGGTCCCAATACAAGAGCCCCCAGCCGAACCAGTCCCGCGTCTCGCCTTCGACCGGCTCGAAGCGCTCGTCGAAGACCCGCCGCTCGCTCGCGCCGGCGAAGAACACCGGGCCGTTCGCGTCGAACTGCTGCAGGGTGTAGCCCGGCGGCATGCGCGGGTCGCTCCTGCGGAAGGTGATGACGTCGAGGTGGATCAGCGGGAACCACGATCCCTGTCGCAGCGAGTCCTCCCCCGACTTCTCGAGGTCGGCGGCGAGCCTGGCGAGGTCCCACTCGCCGTCGGTCTTGCGGGCATCGGCGAAGTCGTAGTTGCTGCAGGCGACCAGCAGGAGCGGGGACAGCGCCCGGCAGGCGCTCCGGAGGAACGGCATCGGCATGCGGCGCGGCTCAACGCAGGGCCGGTTCGCCCGTTGCGCGCGGGGCGCGGCGGACGCGGGCTTGCCGGCGGGCCGCGCGAACCTACAGTCCGCGCGATGAGCACGCCAGCGACCCGCCCGGTGTCGGCCAGCAAGGTCGAGATGACCGAGATCGTGATGCCGAACGACGCCAACCCGCTCGGCAACGCGATGGGCGGCCGCGTCATGCAGTGGATCGACATCTGTGCGGCGGTCGCCGCCGGCCGCCACGCGCGCACGCCGGTGGTCACCGCGAGCGTCGACAACATCGATTTCCACAACCCGGTGCCGGTCGGCGGCATCGTCGTGCTGCTCGCGTCGGTCAACTACACCGGCCGGACGTCGATGGAGGTCGGCGTCAAGGTCTGGCAGGAGGACCGCGCGACCGGCGACCGCAAGCACGTGGTCTCGGCCTACCTGACGTTCGTGTCGCTCGATCCGGTCACGCAGAAGCCGCGGGCGGTGCCGCAGGTCGTGCCCGAGACCGACGTCGAGAAGCGCCGCTACGCCGACGCGCAGCGGCGCCGCGCGCTGCGGCTCGAACACCTGAAGTAGCGGGCGTCGCCGTCCGCGCAGCGCACGGGCACCTGCTCGGAACCGAAGCGGCCGGCCGTCAGGCCGGCGGCGAGGTCCCGCGCACGGTCGTCCGCGAAGCGCACGAGCGCCTGCTCAGAACCGAAGCGGCCGGCCCTCGGCCGGCGGCGAGGTCCTGCGCACGGTCGTCCGCGAAGCGGACGAGCGTGCTCAGAACCACTCGGGCACCATCTCCGGGTCGAGCCCCATCGCCTGCAGGATCAGCGCCTGCACGTAGTCGGGGTCGATCGAGAACTCCTTCAGCGTCTCGTAGCACGAGCCGGCCTTGATCGACAGCACGGCGAGCGCGAGGTGCTCCGGCTCGACGCTCTTGCTGCCGAGCTGCTTGGCGGCGTCGTGGGCGCGCTCGAACACCGTGAGGCAGTGGCGGTTCCATGGGCCGTTCGGCACCTCGGGCTCGCGCGGCAGGCTCTGCACGTAGCCCGAGAACATGTCCGGGTCGACGTTGAGGTCCTGGAAGATGTGGTGCAGGCAGACGCTGCGATCGACGGTCAGCCCGTAGATCAGGTGGCCGGTCGCGACCGACTGGTCCTTCAGCTGCTGCGCCAGCTCCTCGGCCTTCTTGGTGGCCTGGATCGTCTTCGGGGCGAAGTCCTCGAACATCGGGCGGAGAAGGCTACCGAGCGCGCCCCGGGTGCGCCAGCGGCTGTCCGCCGGGGCCGGCGTATGATCGCGCCGTGGCCGGGCCGCGCACGATCCTGCACGCCGACATGGACGCGTTCTACGCGGCCATCGAGCAGCGCAACCGCCCGGAGCTGCGCGGCCGGCCGGTGATCGTCGGCGGGGCGGGCCCCCGGCAGGTCGTCAGCACGGCGAGCTACGAGGCGCGGCGCTTCGGCGTGCGCTCGGCGATGCCCGGCGTCCGGGCGCGCCGGCTCTGTCCGGACGGGGTCTTCGTCGCGCCGCGCATGGAGGTCTACGCCGCGGTCTCGGCGGAGGTGCAGGAGGTGTTCGAGCGGTTCACCGACGAGGTCGAGCCGCTGTCGCTCGACGAGGCGTTCCTCGACGTCACCGGCAGCCGCGCCCTGTTCGGCGACGGCGAGACCATCGCCCGCCGCGTCAAGCGCGAGGTGCGCGAGCGCACCGGCCTGACGGTGTCGGTCGGCGTCGCGACGTCGAAGTACGTCGCCAAGGTCGCCAGCGACCTCGACAAACCCGACGGCCTGGTCGTCGTCGCACCGGGCGACGAGCGCGCGTTCCTTTCGCGGCTGCCGCTGTCGCGGCTGTGGGGCGTCGGGCCGTCGACGCAGGCGGTGCTCGAACGCGCGGGCTTCGCGACGATCGGCGACGTGCAGGCGCGCGCTCGGGACCAGCTCGTGCGCGCGTTCGGCGAGCACCTCGGCGAGCACCTGTACGTGCTCGCGAACCGCCTCGACGCGCGGCGCGTCGAGCCCGACCGCGAGGCGAAGTCGATCGGCCACGAGCTGACGTTCGCCGAGGACCTGCGCCTCCAGCTGCGCCACCCGCCCGTCGATGCGCTGACCCGCCAGCGCCAGGTCGGGCCGACCGCCGACGACCTCGCGCTGTTCCGCACCGCGTCGGCGCTGCTCGCCGAGGCGTGGCACGGCAGCCGGCCTGTGCGGCTGCTCGGCGTCACCGGCGCGGGGCTCGCGCGGGACGGCGCGCCCGAGCAGGGCGGCCTGTTCGCGCCGGCGCCGCGCCGCCGCGACGATCTGCTGCGCGCGATCGACGCGATCACGGATCGCCA
>CALKYL010000422.1 GCA_938003515.1 uncultured bacterium | reverse complement strand
TGCTTCCGGGGGGTAGAGGCAGTAGCGCGTTACGCCGACGACGCGGTCGCCAAGGCCAACCGGCCGGACGACGTGCGCCGCCGCCTCGGCGACATCAAGCCGAAGGCGGCCGCCGCGGCGAACGCGCTCGACACGATGGGAGTCGGCCGCCGCGAGACGGCGGCCGGCGGCCCGACCTTCGGCTCCGCCAACGGGCAGGGCGCGGCGGCCGCCGCGCGGCCCGCCGTGACCGGCGGGTCCCGCTCGGCCTTCGGCGGCGTGTCGGGCCTGAAGATGCGCATGCCGCGCGAGCGCTAAGGGCCGTCGCGCCCGCGTTTGCGCCCGCATCGCCGAGGGCGCCGCCGTATCGTGCGCGCCCCGATGCGCTGGCCGTTCCGTTCGCTGCTCCCGGTCCTGTTCGCGGCCGGGCTCGCCGCGCAGGGCGACGGCGACCGCCGCACGTGCTACGTGGGCCGCGTGCCGGACGAGCAAGCGCCACGCGTCGACGGCATCCTGTCCGACGCCTGCTGGCAGGACGCGCCGGCGATCGGCGCTCTGACGATGGTCGAGCCGTGGCTGGGCCGCCGACCGACGCACCGCACGATCGTCCGGCTGCTGCACGATCGGCGGCACCTCTACATCGCCGTGCAGTGCGAGCAGGATCCCGCCGGGGTGCGCGCGACCCAGCGCTTGCGCGACGCGCGCCTGGATCCCGACGACCGCATCGAGATCCTGCTCGACCCGTTCGAGAACCGCCGCACCGCCTACTTCTTCCAGATCGGCGCCGGCGGCTCGCTCGGCGACGCGCTCGTCTCCGCGAACGGCACGCGCTTCAACAAGCCGTGGGACGCCCTGTGGTGGGGCCACGCCCGGGTCACCGACGAGGGCTGGGTCGCCGAGCTGGCGATCCCGTTCCGCAGCATCCCGCGCCTCGAGGGCGCGCGCTCGTGGGGCTTCAACCTGCGCCGCTACGTGCGCGGCGCGAACGAGGAGTACCAGTGGGCCAACCCGAGCCAGGCGGTGCCCTTCTTCCGCGTCAGCGAGCTCGGCCGCATCGACGGCTTCGAGGACGTCGACGGCGGCATCGGCCTCGAGGTCGTGCCCTACGTGGCGGCGAACGCCACCCGTGACCGCACCGCCGCGGACGACTCGTGGGACGTCGATCCCGACGCCGGCGGCGAGATCTACTACCGGCTGTCGCCGTCGGTCACGCTCGCGACGACGGTCCTGACCGACTTCGCGCAGACCGAGAACGACGGCCGCCAGATCAACCTCGACCGCTTCCCGCTGTTCTTCCCGGAGAAGCGCGACTTCTTCCTCGACGGCATCAGCTACTACGAGTTCGGCTCGCAGTTCGCCGGCGGCACGCGCTTCCTGCCCTACTTCACCCGGCGCATCGGTCTGCGCGACGGCGCGCCGGTGCCGATCCTCTTCGGCGTGAAGCTGACGGGCGAGGCCGGTCCGTTCGAGCTCGGCCTGCTCGACGTCGAGGTCGACGGCACGGCATCGACGGACGAGGAGAACCTCGCGGTCACGCGCGTCAAGTACGCCCTCGGCGAGCAGACGACGGTCGGCCTGATCGGCACCAACGGCAACCCGGCGAGCACCGGCGCCAACACGGTCGTCGGCGTCGACTTCTACCACCGCGAACCGGAGTGGATCGGCGACCTGAACTTCCAGTTCGCCGTCGACGCGCTGGTCTCGACCGGCGAGGCGCTCGACGACGACGGCGAGAGCTTCGGCGTCGAACTGCAGGCGCGCAACACCGAGTGGCAGCTGCAGACCGGCACGCGCTGGGTCTCGGACGACTTCGTCCCGGCGCTCGGCTTCGTGTCGCGGCCCGGCATCCGGCAGTCGGAGTTCGAGGTCGACTTCAACCCGCGCGTCGCCGAGGGCAGCGCGCTGCGGCGCTACGAGTTCGGCGTCAGCCTGCGGCGCGCGGAGTCGTGGGAGGGCGAGCCGCAGGAGGTGCGCTTCCAGATCGACCGCATCGGCGTGCAGCTGCAGAACGACGACCGGGTGTCGCTGTTCGCGAGCCGCACGTTCGACCGCGTCGCGCAGGACTTCACGCTGTTCCGCGACTCGACGACGGTGTTCGCGGGCGACTACTGGCAGACGCGCGGCGGCCTGCGCGTCGGCACCAGCGAGGCCCGGGCGCTCAGCGGCGATTTGCGCGTGTCGGCCGGTGACTTCTTCGGCGGCACCAGCGCCGGCCTGTCGGTCGAGGCCGACTGGCGCACCTCGGCGCTCCTGCAGCTCGGCGTCGAGTACGACACGACCCGGGTCGACCTCGGCCCCGGCCGCGCGTTCACGACCCAGATCGCCGCCGGCCGCATCGACGTGTTCGTGTCGCCCGAGCTCAGCGTGCAGAACCTCGTGCAGTTCGACAACGAGTCGAACGCGCTCGGCTGGCAGAGCCGGCTGCGCTGGATCTACTCCCCTGGCTGCGACCTGTTCTGCGTGGTCGGCGCCGGCTGGCTGCGCGAGGCCGACGACTCGATCGTGCCGACCCGCCAGGCGCTCAACCTCAAGATCGCGCACACGCTGCGGTTCTGAGCGGGGTTCGGCCGTTGCCGCCGGCGCCTCCCGGACTATGCGCTCCGGCGGGGCGTCCCGCGTGCGGACCGCGCTGCGTCACGGCCCGCCGCAATCCGGTACACTGCCCGCGTCCGCTTCCCCGAACCGGCCCGAACCCCATGATGCGTGCCCTCCTGCTGCTGTCCTGCGTCGCCGCGCCCGTCGCCGCCCAGGGCGTGACCGTCGACGTCCCCAACATCCTGGCGTTCGTCAACGTCGACCGCCCGTTCCCCGGTGGCATCGGCCGCTACCAGCAGTGGTACAACATCAACGGCTTCGCGGGCGCGATCACCGAGCCGATGCGGTTCGAGCAGATCGAGTTCTTCGCCGGCACGCAGCCGACGTCGCAGGCCGCGCAGATCAACTGCGAGGTCCTGATGGGGCACGGCCGCCTGTCCGGCGTCACCGGTTCGTTCGACAGCAACTGGTCGTCGCCGCCGGTCACCGTCAAGTCCACCGGCAACGTCGCGCTCAACGCGGCGGGACCCGGCCAGGTCTGCATGACGATCCCGTTCACGACGCAGTTCACGTGGGATCGGGCCCGGCCGGTCCTGATCGAGATCCGCGTCTACGGCAACTCGCTGCAGAACCAGCCGTTCCTCTACAACTTCCGCGGCACGACGCAGTCGCAGGGCACGACCTCGCGCGTCTACGCCGCCGGTTCGACCGGCGCGGTGACCGGGTCGGTGCTGCAGGGTGCCGGCATGGTCACGCGCTTCCAGGCGCGCCCGGGCGTCGTGCTCGAATACGGCAGCGGCTGCGCCGGCGCCGGCGGCTTCGTCCCGGCCAACGAGGTGCTCGAGATCCCGTGGCCCGGCATCACGTGGAACCACCGCATCTCGAACGCGACCTCGGGCGGCTTCGCGTTCTGGACGATCGGCGACCAGGACCTGCGCACCAACCCGATCGACCTCACGACCCTGTTCGGCCTGCCGTCGTCGAACTGCCTGCTGCTCAACAACGCGCTCAACATCGCCGGGCCGTTCATCCCGGTCGGCGGGGGCCCGGGTGCTGGCGTGTTCACGTTGCCGGTGCAGCTGCCGGGCACCACGGGCTACGTCGGCTGGTCGCTCTACACGCAGTGGGCGGTCTTCGACCCGGCGGCGGCCAACGGCCTGCTCGCGGTCACCCCGGGCGTCTGGTCGATCGTCGCCCCGGTCGGCGGCTAGGCGGCTGGTCCGCGCGGCGCGCGCTCCAGCGCGCGCCATCGCCATCGCCGGCGCGGCGGACTCGGCCGCGACCGGCTGGCCTTTTTCCCGATCGCCGAGAAATCGCGGAGCTTTCTTTACTACCTGAGTAGTTGGCGCCGACTACTCCGGTAGTAGAGTGAGCCCATGAAGGGACCGAAGAACCTCGGCGATCTGCAGCTGGCGATCCTGCGCACGCTCTGGGAGCGCGGCGAAGCGCCCGTGGCAGCGGTGCACGACGCCCTGCGCGACCGCGGCCTCGCGTTGACGACGATCGCGACGATGCTGCGCAAGATGGAGGACAAGGGCCTGGTCTCGCACACCGACCAGGGCCGCCAGTTCCTCTACCGCGCCGAGCTCGATCCCGAGCAGGTGCAGAAGAACCTGGTCGGCGACCTGGTCTCGCGCCTGTTCGACGGCGACCCGCTCGCGCTGGTCAACCACCTGCTGCGCGCCGGCGAGATCGAGAGTCCGCTCTTGCCCCTCGACCGGAGCATCGCGGTGCTCGAGGTGCTGGACGCGCTGCGCGCGGGAAGCGCTCCGTGAGCGCGCCGGTGCTCTCCGGCCTCACGCCGGAGCGGCTCGAGCGGCTGGGCGACTTTCGCGTCACCGGCGAGCTCGGCCGCGGCGGCATGGGCATCGTCTACGAAGCGGCGCAGCAGTCGCTGGGCCGCCACGTGGCGCTGAAGGTGCTGCCCCGCCAGGCGGTCC
>CALKYL010000421.1 GCA_938003515.1 uncultured bacterium | reverse complement strand
AACCGAGATGGGCGTGTTCGCGCGCGCGCCGAACGAGAGCGTGAGCCAGGCGAACGCGAGCGGCCGGCTCAGCAGCACGAGCCCCGCCCCGCCGCTGGCGGCGTCGTCCCAGGCGACGATCGCGTCGTACGGCGCCATGGCATCGACGAGCTCGCCCAGCGCCACCTCCTGCCACGAGATCAGCTCGAACCCGATCGGCCGCTGGAAGCGGCTCGACATCCGCTTGGCGTAGGTGGCCCCGAACTGCTCGAGCGCGCGGCGCACCGCCGGGTACTTCGGGCGCTCGTCCGCGTCGCGCTTCGGCAGCGGGCGGAAGACGCGCGGGCGGCTCGCGCTCGCCTGCCGCTCGCGGAAGGTCTCGAGCAGCGCCGCGAGCTCCTCGCGCGACAGGATGTCCGGGGCCTCGGCCATCACTGCACCACGAACTCCGTGAACAGCACCGCGTTGATGCGGGGCGCACCGAACAGCGCGTTGATCCGATCCCGGATCTCGTCCTTCAGCAGGAGCTTGCCCTCGAACTGCTGCAGGTCGGCCAGGCGCTTCGCGCTGAGCAGCACGATGACGGCGTCGCGGATGCGCGCCTGGAAGCCCTCGACCTGCTCCTTGTCCTCCTCGAGCGCGCACTCGAGCTCGATCTTGAGCTTGAGGTACCGGCTCACGCCGTCGTCGCTGATGTTGACCACGAATGGAGCGAGGTCGACGGTCCGCAGCGCGAGGCTCTCGGCCTGCGACTTGTCCTCGGCCGACGGCGGGCCCGCGGCGGGAGCGGGCTCGTCGCCGTCCTCGCCCGCGGCCTGCGCCTCCACCGCCGCGTTCGGGCTTCCGGACCCGAGCAGGAAGTACGCGCCCCCGCCGCCCGCGGCGAGGCAGACCACCGCCACGATCACGAGCGGCAGGATGCCGCCCTTCTTGCCGCCCTCGGCCGCTTCGGAAGCTTCTTCGGTCGCCATCGCGTGGACTCCTCGTTAGGCCCGGCGTCCGTCGACGCTGGGTCCATCGACGCCGAACTCCTTCAGGCGCCGCCAGAGCGTGGTGGTCGAGATCTCGAGGATCTCGGCGGCGCGCTTGCGGTTCCATCCGACGTGCTCGAGCGTGTGCAGGATGTGGTTGCGCTCGACGTGCTCCAGGCTCGCGAGCCGCGGCTCGGGTGCGAGCACGCGCGTGGCGCGGGTGCCGAGCGTGAGCTCGCCGGGCGTGATCTCGGGGCCGCGGCACAGCGCGACGCCGCGTTCGATCGCGTTCTCGAGCTCGCGCACGTTGCCGGGCCAGTCGTGGCGCTCGAGCAGCCGGCGCGCTTCGGGGCTGACGCCGCGCAGCGGCTTGTGGCTCGCGCGCGCGTACTTGTCGAGGAAGAAGTCGGTGAGGCGCGTGATGTCCTCGCGCCGCTCGCGAAGCGGCGGGATGTGCACGGGGATGACGGCGAGGCGGTAGTAGAGGTCCTCGCGGAACCGACCCGCCTCGACCTCGCGCTCGAGGTCCTTGTTCGTCGCCGCGACGAGGCGCACGTCCACGTAGCGCGTGCTCTCGGCGCCGACCGGCTGGATCTCGCCCGTCTGCAGGAAGCGCAGCAGCTTGGCCTGCATCATCAGCGGCATCTCGGCGACCTCGTCGAGGAACACCGTGCCGCGGTGCGCCTGCTCGAACAGACCCTTCTTGTTCGCCACGGCGCCCGTGAACGAGCCGCGGCGGTGTCCGAACAGCTCGCTCTCGAGCAGGTTCTCGGGAATCGCGGCCGCGTTGACCGCGCTGAAGATGCGGTCGCGGCGGCGGCTCGAAGCGTGGATGGCACGACCGACCAGATCCTTGCCGGTGCCCGTCTCGCCCGTCCCCAGCACGGTGCTGTCCGTCTCGGCGACGGTGGCGATCAGGCGCATGAGGTCGCGCATGGCGGGCGAGTCGCCGACGATGCCGGCGAACGGCTCGGCCGGGCTCGTGGGCGCGGCGTTCACCGCGCTCGCCGGCGCGGGCAGCAGGCGCGCGAGCAGCGCGCGCGCGTCCCCGATCTCCTCGGGCCGGCGCACGTAGTCGCGCGCGCCGAGCCGCATGGCCTCGACCGCGTGCTCGGCTGCACCGTCGTCGCTCAGCAGCACGACCGAGCGCGGGTGGGCGGAGCGCGCCAGCTCGTCGACGACGTCGAGGCCGGTCATGTCCGCGAGCGCCTCCTCGCACACGACGAGCGCGAAGTCGGCGAGCTCGCACCGCATCAGCGCGTCCTCGCCGGCTCCCGCGAACTCGAGGTCGTCGCCCCGCTCGCGCACGACCTGCGCGAAGAGCTCGCGCACCCGCGTCTGCGCGCCTACCAAGAGCACCTGAGCCACCGTGCATCCCCCTTGCAGATTGCTCGATCGATTCGCCCGCGACGGCCCGGATTGGAACGGTGGGAAGTTCTTTCCCGCCCCGATTGCGGATCGAAAGCTGCACCCGCACGAATCGGCAACTCGCGCTCACTCTTGAGCAGTCGGAATGAAAAGTTCCGTTCAGAACGGAAGCCGCGCGTGCGAATCGGCGATGCACGGGTGGGCGGATCGGGCGCTCCGGGGAGACACCTGGGCGGCGAGCCGGAGGCGGGATCGGGGGATTACCGGAGGCGGCGTGGGGCGACGTGTCGCGCCGGCTGCGAGGCGCCTAGCCGTCGCCGCGACTGCGGCGGAGCCTGTCGAGACCGTCCACGCTGCCGTCGCTGCCGCTGGCCTTCGCCGGCGGCGACACGAAGTCGGCCGGTTCGTCGCGCGGCTCGCGCCGGAGTCGTTGGGAACGACCGGCCGCGTGCCGCCGTAGCCCGCGCAGGCGAGCCGCGTGGCCGGGATGCCGCCCACCTCCTCGAAGTAGCGCAGCGCCGCGATCGCGCGCTGCGCCGAGATCTCCCAGTTCGTCACCTTCGCGTCACTGCTCACCGGCGTGTCGTCGGTGTGGCCCTCGATCGTCAGGTGGTAGGGGAACGCGCGCGCCAGCACGATGATCTCGTCGAGCAGCGCGAAGGCCTCGGGACGCAGCTCCGTGGTACCGGGCTCGAACAGGATCTGGCCCTTCACGCGGATCGTCACGCCGCGGTCGCTCGACAGCACCTCGACGATGTTGCCGAGCCGCAGCCCCCTCACCATGTGCTGCGCCTGGGCGAGCATGTCCTCGCCGCTGCCGTCGCCGGACTTGCCCGTGGTCGTGCGAATCGACACGTCCTCGAGCAGCGCGAGCTGGTCGGTGGACTCGCGGTCCGACAGCTCGACGATCGACGTCGTGAGGCCCTGCAGCTCGCCCGGGTGCCGGTTCTGGACGCCCAGCGCCTCCTGCACCGATCCCAGCGCGTCGCGGAACTTGGTCGCGTCCATGTTCGCGAACGAGAGCAGCAGCACGAAGAAGACGAAGAGCAGGCTCATCATGTCGGAGAACGTCGCCATCCAGGCGGGCGCTCCGGCCGGGGGACACTTGTGGTCCTCGTCGATGTCGCTCATTCGTCGTCCTTGGAGACCTTCGCGCGCTCCTTCGGTCCGAGGTGGGCGAGCAGCTTCGACTGCGTGACGAGCGTGTTGTCGCCGTTCAGGATCGCCTGCACGCCGACGATCGCGAGCCGCGAGCGCAGGGCCTCCTCGGAGCTGCGGTTCTCGAGCTTCTCGGCGAGCGGCACGAACACGAGGAAGGCGAGGATCGCACCGTAGAGCGTGGTGAGCAGCGCGACCGCCATCGCGGGACCGATGGCCGACGGGTCGTCGAGCGTGCCCAGCATCTTCACGAGGCCGATCAGCGTTCCGATCATGCCCATCGAGGGCGCGGTCGCGCCCATGAACTTGAAGATCTTCTGCCCGCGCTCGTGCCGCTTCTTGAGGCCGTCGAGCTCGCTCTGGAGCGTCGAGGCGATGACGTCGGGGCTCAGCCCGTCGACGCCGAGCCGCACGCCGCGGGCGAGGAACGGATCGTCGATCTCCGCGCCCTCGAGGGCGACGATGCCCTCCTTGCGCGCCTTGTTGCCGAGCTCGAGGATCACGGGAACCAGCGCCTCGGGCGGGCGCGGCTGGTAGATGAATGCGTTCATCGCGACGCGGAACGCGCCGAGCACGTTGGCGAGCGCCTCGGCGATGAAGGCCGCGGCGAAGGTGCCGCCGGCGACGATGGCGACGCTCGCCGGATCCATGAAGGCCCCGAGCGAGCCATCGACCGCGATCGCGCCGATGATCAGGCCGAAGCCGGCGACGAGACCGATCAGCGTCGCGAGATCCACGAACCCACCCCTCCGAGGCGCCGACGGACGCCGGACGCAGCGCCCTGCGGGCACCGCGCCACCTTGCGGCTCCGAGCACACGTATCGGCAGCGCGCACGCAGGCTCGATCCGGCCTCGACCCGATGACCGACTCGGGTGGACGCCCGACCCGCCGAGCTCGCGACCACCTCGTGTGCGACCGCGCGCTGCAGGGACGCCGATGCACGCGAACGATCTGTGAAGCACGCGCCGCGTCCGCCCGACGAGAACGGCTGCTCGTCGCGCGCGCAGGCCGCGACGCGTTCGTACCCATTCCCGAATCCGGAGCGCGCGTGAGCCCCGAGACCGACGACGACAGCGAAGGCGAGCTCGCGCTCGAGGCCGTCGCGGACGCGTGCATCGAGAGCTGGTCCGCGTGGATCGCGACCTGCTCGAGCACCGCGCTGTCGATCTCGAGCGAGGGCGTCGAGGCCGTCGACGCCGGTGGCGAGGACGGCGACGAGGACGACGCGGACGACGCATCGGCCGAAGACGAGGTGCCGAGCGTCCTCGCGTTCGCGCCCGGCAAGGGCGACTTCGCCGGTCTCCACCTCGTGCTG
>CALKYL010000420.1 GCA_938003515.1 uncultured bacterium | reverse complement strand
CACGCGCCGTTCGTGCGCTCGGCCGTGCTTATCGCGTATCTGCCGTGGGCCGCCGCGCTGTCCGCGCTCGCCGCCTCGTTCGTGCTCGCGGCACTGCCGGCGCGGCTCGGGGCCGAGCGCCCGCGCTGGTGGACCGTCGTCGCGGCGCTCGCCGTGCTCGCGCCGCTCGCGCTGGCGCTGTGGCTCGGCCGGGGCGACGCCGAGCCGTACGGCTACTGACGCATCGGATCGGGAGCGCTCACCGCTCCGCGCCGGGCAGGCTCGCGAGCGCGTCCTCGACCAGCTCGTCGACGCGCCAGCTGCGGGGCTCGTCGACCGGGTCGAGGTTCTGCTTGAGGCCGCCGAAGACCCGCGCGACCGAGCGGATCTTGTGGGCGCTGTCGCCGACCCAGACCGAGCGGCGCTGCGGCCGGTCGAAGACCTCGAGCACCAGCCGGCCGTATTCGTAGTCCTCGGCGACGTAGGTCGCGAAGATCGGGTCGACGGCCTGCCGGCGGACCTCGGTCGTCAGCGTCGCGCTGAGCACGATCTGCGCCTCTGCCTTCTCGGTCTTGCGCATGCCGCGCCGCCCGAGCAGCCGTTCGACGCCGCGCTCGAGTCGGGCGAGCACGCCTTCGTCGCCCGGATGCTCGGTGGCCGCGAGCCGCGGCTCCTCCTTCCAGGCGAACGTCTCGACGGCGGCGAAGTCGAACGCGGGGTCGACTTCGACCGGGGCACCGGCGCAGGCGCCGAAGAGGAGCGCTGTGGCGAGCGCGGCGCGCGTGTTCGCGCGTCGCGCGTGGGGATCGCAGGTCGGCATGGCCAGGGAATAGGACGCAGGCGCGGGCGCGCCAGCGGGCGGCCCCTGCCTCATGCTAGCGGAACGCCGCGGCCGGCACCCGCGGG
Organism: uncultured bacterium; assembly: GCA_938003515.1. Next base: position 3,632 of record CALKYL010000420.1, on the reverse strand, counting down.
CGCGCGGACTCCGGGGCGGTCGTAGGCGGTCACGACCACGCCGGCGACGATCAGCGCCCCGCCGATCCACTGCAGCGGCCCGAGCCGATCGCCCTGCAGGAGCCAGCCCGCGATCGCGGCGAACAGCGGCTGCAGCGCGAACAGCAGCGCGACGTGGGTCGGAGGGATGCGGTGCTGCACGCGCGTCTGCACGCCGATCGCGACGCCCGTCGCCAGCACGCCGAGGTAGGCGATCGCGAGCAGGAGCCCGACGTCCCACGCCACGGCGCCGCCGTCGGCCGAGATGCCGCTGACGCCGAGCGCGCCGGCGGTCGCGAGCGCGCCGGTGAACGCGAGCTGCCAGAACGTGAACGCCGCGACCGACAGGCTGCGGCCGAAGTGCGACAGCAGCAGGATGTGCGCCGCGAAGCCGATCGCCGCGCCGACCTGCAGCACGATGCCGCGCACGGTGTTGACCTGCACGCCGCTCGGGTCGTCGTCGCCGGTCGCGCACAGCACCGCGATGCCTGCGACGCCGAACGCGAGCCCGACGACCGAGGGCACGCCGAAGCGCGCCCCGAAGAAGACGCGGCCGCCGAGCGCGACGAGCACGACGATCAGCCCGGTCACGAAGCCGCCCATCGACGCCGTCGTCTCGCGCACGCCGTACATCTGCAGGAAATACGGCACCGCGAGCACGAGGCCGGCGAGCACGCCCGGCCCCAGGGCCGCGCGGCGCTGCGCGGTCGTGGTGCGCACGAAGAACGGCAGGATGCACAGGGCGCCGACCAGGAAGCGCGAGGCGACCAGCGCGAACGGCGTGATCTCGACCATCGCCACCTTGGCGACGACGAAGCTGACCGCCCAGATCGCGATCAGGGCCGTCAGCGCCGCGTGGGGGACGTAGCTCGGGCCGGCGTGCATGGGGCGGCAGCACGATAGGGCGCCGCCGTCCGCGGACCAGCACCGTCGGCCCGCGAAAGTGCGGTGCGGGCGCTCGCGCCGCGGCGTCGCGGCGCGTAATCAGCCCGCATGCGGCTCTGGCGCCTGTTCGGTCTCGACACCGCGACGAGCGCGGAGCGCCGCGCGACCTTCTGGGTCGCCGTGATGTTCTTCGCGTCGCTGGCGGGCACGTTCCTGGTCCGCCCGCTGCGCAGCCAGTTCGGCGTCGACCGCGGCGTCGACGCGCTGCCGTACCTCTACTCGCTGACGCTCGCGGCGACCGTCGGCGTCGTGCTGCCCTTCTGGTGGCTCGCCAACCGCATGCCGAGCCGCCGCTTCGTGCCGATCGTGCTGCACGTGTGCGCGCTCGGGCTGGTCCTGCTCGCCGCCGGCCTCACCACGGTCGGCGACTACGAGTGGAGCCGCGTGCCCTGGTTCGGCGAGGTGTTCTGGGGCAGCTACAACGCGCTCAACGTCGCGGTGCCGGCGCTGGTCTGGATCCACGCCGTCGAGCACTTCGGGCGCAGCCAGGCGAAGCGCCTGTTCGGCTTCGTCGCGGTCGGCGGCACGGTCGGCGCCGTCACCGGCTCGTGGGCCGCCGGCGCCCTGTCCGACGCGCCGATCTGGGTCGGGGCGCTCGTCGCCGCCGGCCTGCTCGAGGTGGCGTTCCTCGCGTTCCGCGCGTCGTGGCCGCACTGCCGGCGGCTCGAGGGCGGCGACAGCGGCGAGCGCTACGCCCCGGGCGGCCTGCTGCAGGGCGTGCGCATCGTGTTCCGCGACCGGCGGGCCGGCCAGATCGCCCTCTACATGATGCTGATCGGCGTGCTCGCGACCGCGTTCTACGCCGCGCAGACCGAGCTCGTCGGCAAGGAGCTGCGCCGCGGCAGCGAGCAGCACGCGTGGCTCGCCGACGTCGAGCTGTACAGCCAGGGCCTCGTGCTGCTGCTGCAGCTGTTCGCGACCGGGCGGCTGATGTCGCGGCTGCCCGCGGTCGCGCTCCTGGTGTCGCTGCCGGTCGTGTCGATCGCCGGGCTCGGGGTGTGGTGGCTCGCGCCGACCGCGGTCGCGATCTTCGCCGTGCAGCTCGTGCGCCGCGGCGCGCAGTTCGCGTTCGAGAAGCCGGCGCGCGAGGTGCTCTACACGCCGCTCGAGCTCGCGACGAAGCACAAGGTCAAGTTCCTGCTGGACACGTTCGCGTTCCGGCTCGGGGACCTGTGCGGCGCGTGGCTGCAGGTCGGGCTTCGCCGCTTCGAGTTCGACGTCGGCTGGATCGTGCTCGCGACGGTGTTCTTCGCGCTCTTGTGGATCGCGCTCGGCTTCTCGCTCGGGCGCACTCAGCGCCCGGCGGTCGTCGCGATCTCGTAGCGCAGCCAGCGGCACTCGATCGGGCCGTTGCGCACCGGGAAGCGGCGGCTCGCGCGCAGGCCGAGGTGGCGCGTGAGCTCGGGTGCGCCGCACAATACGTGCGCGACGGCCCCCTCGGCGTGCGCGTGCAGGAAGTGGCCGAGCGCGCGCCACGAGCTGGCGAGTTCGTCCGGGTCCGCCGCGAGCCGTTCGCCGTACGGGGGGTTGGCGACGACCGCGGCCGGCCGGAACGGCGGCGTCCAGTCGCGCGCGTCGCCGTGCGACAGCGCCACCAGGTCCTCGACGTCAGCGCCGACGAGCGCCTTCTGCGCGATCGCGAGTGCGCCTTCGTGGCGGTCGTTGCCGGCGAGCGGAGGGCAGCGGCCGCGGCCGGCCGCGGCGCGCCGCTCGGCGTCGTCGTAGATCGTCTGCCACGCGTCGCGGTCGGTGTCGCGCCAGCGCTCGAACGCGAACGCGCGGCCGAGCCCCGGCGCGCGATCGGTCGCGAGCCACGCCGCCTCGACCAGGAACGTCGCCGAGCCGCACATCGGATCGCACAGCGGCGTCGTCGGGTCCCACCCGGCGAGCAGCAGGAGCCCCGCCGCGAGCGCCTCGTTGAGCGGCGAGCGGTGCTGGATCTCGCGGTAGCCGCGCTTGTGCAGCGGCGCCCCTCCGAGCTCTCTGTAGAGGATCGCCTCGTCCCGCTGCAGGACGAGCTTGACCGGCAGGTCGGGTCGGTCCTTCTCGACGTTCGGGCGCGCGCCCGAGCGCTGGCGGAAGCGGTCGCATATCGCGTCCTTGACGACCAGCACCGGGAAGCGCGTGTCGTTCGCCCAGCTGTCGCGCACCGCGCCGTCGATCGCGAGCGTGCCCTTCTGGTCGATCGAGCGCGACCAGTCGACGGTCTGGGTCAGCGCGTACAGCTCCTCGCGGCCCCGCGCCGGGCCGCGGGCGAGCTCCTCCTGCACGCGCACCGCCGAGCGCAGCCACAGGCACGCCCGGTACGCGAGCGCGGGCTCGGCGTCGAACTCGCACGCGCCGCGCCGTTCGCGCACCGCGCCCACTCCGAGTCCGACCAGCTCGTCGCGCAGCACCTGCTCGAGGCCGAGCGCGCACGCGGCGTAGTAGCGGGGCACGGCTAGCGGCCCCGGCCGTCGGAAGGGCGCTGCGGGGCGGGGGAGGTCGGGATCGCGCGCGGGGTCACGCCTCGGATCCTAGGCCCGGCCGCGCGGCGGCGCTGCCCCATCGTGCCGGCGCTCGTCGGGGGCGGCGCGGTGCGGCACCCCGCCGCACAAACAATTTCCCAGCCCCCGCCGCACACAAAAACCACCATTTGGTCCTCAACTTCAAGCAAAACCGACCCCCCA
>CALKYL010000419.1 GCA_938003515.1 uncultured bacterium | reverse complement strand
AGTCGGTCGCCATCTCCTGCCCGAGCAACTCCATCTCGTCCTTGGGCAGGTACGGGTCCTTCTTCTGCGGCTCGACCGCCACCGCCTGGTCGAGCTGCTCGCGCAGCCCCTGCAGCGGCTCGACGACCTCCTTGGCCCAGCGCAGCCGGTACGGCGCGTACGAGATGCGACCGGCGTCCTCGTCGACCCCGCCGAGCAGCTTCGCGAGCTCGGCCTTGAAGCGCTTCTCGAGCGAGTACTGCTCGAACAGCGTCGTGTCGTCGTCGCGGATGCGATCGAGCATCTCGGTCAGCGTCGTGATCTCGCCGATGTACTTCTCCAGCACCGCGCGCTGCTCGGCCGGCGACGGCCCGTCCGCGCGCAGGTCGCCGCGCTCGCGCGGGTCGACGAAGATGTCGCGACGGCCCTGCACGCCCTTGTGCTCGTAGTGGTCGATCCGGATCGCCTGCATGCGCTTCCAGATCTCCTCGCGGCGCTCCTCCTTGCGGTCTGCGTAGCTCGGGATCTCGACCTCGTTGCCCTTGCCCGGCTTGTTGTAGGTGTAGGTCACCATCGTCAGCCGGATCGTGTGCACGGCCTCGCCCTCGCGCGACTGCTCCTCACGAGGACCCGTACCGGTGGCGATGCTGAAGTCGGTGATGCTCACGAACCGCTCGTAGTTCTCGATCAGGTTCATGAACTTGAGACCCTGCCACAGCGTGGCGGTCATCTCGTAGTTGTACTCGATCGGCGTGAACCGCCCCTGCGCCTTGCCGCGGCGCTGGTTCTTCTTGATCAGGCTCGTGCCGACGATGCCCGACTGCCGCTCGAACTGGTTGAGCATGCGCACGAACGTCGTCAGCTCGTCGTTGTCCGGCAGGATCTTGACGTACTCGTCGAGGTTCTCGCGGAGGATGATGACCTCCTTCTCGACGGCGGGGATCTGGTTGATCTTGCGATCGGCGGCGACGACCTCGTCGGCCTTCGCCTTGATCTGCACGTCGATCTCCTCCATCAGCCCCTGCGCCCAGTAGACCCCGCCGGCCGAGGCTGCGACTACGAGCAGCGTCACGGCGCCGATGGTCACCAGCATCTTCTTTTGCGACCAGTTGGCCATTTCCTAAGTCCTCACTTGTTGCCGACGGTCGGCGTGAACTGGAGTTCCAGCGGGAAGCGCAGGTAGGCGGGCGGGATCCGCACGCGGTCGAACTCGAGCTTGAAGGTCGGGTCCGACTTCGACACGAGGTCGGCCGCGAAGCCGGACGCCTCGAGGTCCTCGTGGAAGTTCGCGAGGCGCGCCTTGTCCGCGTCCTGCACGTTGCCCGGCAGGTTGACCTTCGCGCCGTTCTTCGGGTCGCCCTTGACGGTGATGCCGTCGAACCACGCCAGGTGGCGGTCGGTGTCGCCGTTGTTGTTGACGACGTCGATCAGGTCGTCGAGGAACTTCGACCAGACGCGCCGGGACTTCGCGATGTCCTGGATCGTCTGCACGCGCAGCGTGTAGTCCTTCTTGTTCTCCTGCAGCGCGTCGAAGTACTTGACCTTCGCCTGCCGGCCCGCGAGGTCGGACTCGACCTTCGCCAGCGCGCTCTCCTTGGCGGCGAGGTCGCCGAAGTAGACGAGACCGAACCAGCCGATCGCGGCGCTCACCAGGACGGCGGCGCCGAACGCGGCGGCCAGCACGCGCGGCGGCAGACGATTGCCGCGGCGCAGGTCGGCCGGCAGAAGATTGATGCGGATCATGGTCGTTGCTCCTAGGAAGCGGCCGCGAGCCCGACCGCGATGGCGAGCTGGGGCGAGAGTTGGTTGAGCGCCTCGACGTCGACGTTGTCGGCCTTGACCTTCAGGCCCTCGATCGGGTTCCAGGTCTTGGTGCGCTTCTCGAAGATCTTCTCGAAGCTCTCCTCGAGGCTCGGCAGCAGCGCGGTGCCCCCGGTCAGCCAGACCTCCTGCACCTCGCCGTCGAACTGGTTCTCGAAGAAGTCGAACGACAGGTTGATCTCGTTGCCGAGGTCCTCGAGCGTCTGCCCGACGGCCTCCTGCACGATCGACAGCTGGTCGCCCGGCTCCCGCTTCAGGTCCTCGGCCTGCGTCGGTTCGACGCCGAGACGACGCGCGATGGCGTTGGTCAGGTCCTGTCCGCCGATCGGCACCTCGCGCGCGAAGCAGGTCAGGTTGTCGCGCAGGATGTTGATGCTCGCCTTGGTCGCGCCGACGTCGACGAGCGCGACCGTGCGGCCGGGCTCCTGGATGCCGGGGTTGACCATGTCGCCGAGCTCCCAGGCGTTGCCGAGCGCGAAGCCGTCGACCCCGACGCAGACCGGCTGAAGTCCGAGCTCCGTCAGCATGCGGCTGTGGTCCTGGACGACCGCCTTCTTGGCCGCGACCAGCAGCACCTTCATCTCGCCCTTGCCGCCGTCCTCGGTCACCGACTCGAGCTTCTGCGCCCCGAGCTCGACCTCGTCGACGTCGAACGGGATGTACTTGTCCGCCTCGAAGCGGACCGCCTGGAGCATCTTCTCCTCGCCCATCTCCGGCATGGTGATGTAGCGGAACACCACGTTCTTGCCGCTGACGGCCGTCGCGATGCGCTTGGTGCGGAACTTCGCCGCCTGCATCAGCTCGGCGATCGCGTCCTGGCGCGCGGCTTCGTTGTGCACGTCGATCTGGGCGTACCCGGTGATGACGTGGTCGTACTTGTCGCGAGTCAGCTCGACGGCCTTGATGCAACTGCTGCCGATGTCGAGTCCGACGATGCTCTTGCGCTGCTTCAGCATGAACCGGGCGCTCCTTCGAGGGTGGAGAAGTCCACTCGCGCCACCTATCGGCCGGGCCGACGACCCGAATTGAGCCAGCCGCCGGGCAATCTCCCGGTGCGGGCGCGGGCCGCTGGCAAGGCACGCTCGGCGCGGCG
>CALKYL010000418.1 GCA_938003515.1 uncultured bacterium | reverse complement strand
GGCCGGTGGCCGGCAAGCGCCGTTCGAGCGGGGCCTCGCGCGCACGCCGTGCGCGGCGCGTCCGGCGAGCGGTGGCGCCGCCGCAGTAATGCGGTCCTGCAGCGGCGACAGCCGCCGGGCGGCGCGCTTGTTGCGCGCGGGGGACCGGACCCCGAGCGGCGCACGTCCGCGCCTGCCGACGAGTCACCGGTATTCCATGCTGAACCGAAACGAGTTCGACGAACTGACGCAGACCCGCGGCGCGGGCTGCGTCTCGATCTTCCTCCCGACCCATCGCCGCGGCCGCGAGACCCGCCAGGACCCGATCCGGCTCGGCAACCTGGTGCGCGAGTCCGAGCGCCGCGCGGCAGCCGCCGGTCTCGACGAGCGGCAGATCGACGCGGCGCTCGCGCCGGTCCGAGAGCTGCTCGACGACGAGCACTTCTGGCGGCATCAGGCGGACGGCCTCGCGCTGTTCGCGCGCGACGGCGCCCTCGTGCGCCATCGCCTGCAGCACTCCGTCGAGGAGCTGGCGTTCGTCGGCGAACGGTTCTGCGTGCGGCCGCTGCTGCCCAGCCGCGACCTCGGCCAGCGCTTCTTCGTGCTCGCGCTGAGCCAGAACCGCGTGCGCCTGCTGGAATGCACGCGCGAGAGCGCCCGGGAACTCGACGTGCACGACATCCCGGAGTCGCTCGCCGATGCGCTCGGCTACGACGTCGAGCAGCAGGCGCTGCAGTTCCACACCGGCGCGACGCGGCGCGGCGGACGCTTTGACACGGTCTTCCACGGCCAGGGCAGCGGCGACGACGACGCCAAGGACGAGGTGGAGAAGTACGCGCGGGCCGTCGACGCCGGCGTCACGGCGCTGCTGCAGAACCGCGCACCCGAAGCGCCGCTCGTGCTGGCGGCGGTCGGCTACGTCGACTCGATCTACCGCGGGATCAGCGAGCACCCGCGCATCGTCGAGGGCGCCGTCGAGGGCAACCCCGACGAGGCCGACACGGCCGCCCTGCACGAGCACGCCCTGCCGCTCGTGGAGCGCGCGCTGTCGCGCGATGCCGACCGGGAGCTCGAGCGCTTCGAGGCGATCCGACACACGAACCGCGCGACGTCGGGCGTCGCCAACGTGCTGCCGGCGGCGCAGGACGCGCAGGTCGAGACGATGTTCGTCGCCTGCGACGCGGCGCGCTGGGGCCGCTACGACGAGGAGACCCGCGAGGTCGAAGTGCACGGGGAGCGCCGGGACGGCGACGACGAACTGCTCGACCGGGCGGTCGCGGCCGGGCTCGCGTCGGGGGCCGGAGTGATCGGCCTGCGCGGCAGCGAATGGGCGCCCGCCGGCGAGCCGATCGCGGCGACGCTGCGGTTCGTCGGCTGACGGCGCGGGGTTCTGCGCGGGCGCGCCCGCCGTTCGGTGCGGCTGCCGCCCGCTCCGGCGGAGCGCTGGCCTGTCGAGCTCCGTTCCGTGAAGATCCGCCGACGATGACGACCCGTTCCATGCCGGCGTACGCCGCGTGCGCAGCGCTGCTCTCGGTCCTGCCCGCGTTCGCGCAGGAGGCGGCGGTCGACGCGAGACGCGCGGAGATCGACGCCCGGCTGGCCAAGGATCTGGTCGCGTTCGCGCGCAGCGCGGCGGCGCAGAAGGCCCACGACCTCGCGCACGAGGTCGCCCTGATCGTCGTCGAACGATACGACCCGGACAGCCCGACGGCGCGACGCCTGCTCGGTCAGCGCAAGACGAAGGACGGCTGGCAGCCGGATATCGGCGCGCCGCCGGAGGACGCTGCCGACGGGCGGGTGCGGGCGCGGCTCGATCGCACGTGGGAGGAGCTGCGTCGGCGCGCGGGCGAGTTGCACCGCGATCTCGCCGTCTCGCTGCGCGCCGACGGCGCGGGGAACGCCGCCGTGCGCACCGAGTTCGCGCTGGCGCTGAGCTACCTGCCGGACGACCGCGTGTGCCACGAAGGCCTCGGCCACGAGGAGGCCGAGGGATTCTGGGGCCCTCCCGGCGACGTCGAGATCGTGCGCCGCATGCGCGGCATGCTGGCGCTGGCGGCCGACCTGCGGGCGCGCGACTACGACGTCGCCGAGCTGTCGGCCGACGAGCTGCCCGCCGAGCTGCGGCAGACCGGCCTGCCGATGTTCGGGGCCCGATCACCGCGCTACAAGTACTGGTCGTCGAACTCGCCCGCCGCGGCGCTGCGTCTGGCCGGCTGGTCCGAGCGCTGCCACGACCTGCTCGTGGAGCTGCTCGGCGACCGCGGCGAACTCGTGCGCGCCGAAGGCTGGCGCTGGCACTGCGTCTTGCGCACGCCCGAGGAGCGCGACCTGTTGTTCGAGAAGAGCCCCACGACCACGGGCCCGTTCCCCGCCGACCAGGCGCGCCTGTTCGCGGGCATCGGGTTCTCGGCGGCCGCCGGCGGTCGCGCGTCGGCGACGTGGCAGGGCGAGAGCCTCGACGCGGACTACGCGGTCGCCAACGTCGTCAAGCGGCACCTGCTCGACCAGCGCAACGACGGCTTCGGCGAGGGCCTCGTGCACGTCGCGACCTGGCTCTTGTGCGATTCGACGCACACCTACTTCACCGATCTGCCCACGACCGTCGCCGGCGGCTTCGAGCCGATGCCGCGCGATCCCGACCACTGGTTCGAGCGGCTCTGGCAGGAGATCGACGCCGGCCGCGACCAGCCGCTCGTGCAGGTGCCCCGCGAGCGTCCGGACAACTTCCGTGACAGCACGCGGCTCAAGTCGTGGTCGTTCGTGTTCTGGTTGCTCGCGCGGCATCCGGATCGGTGGTTCGCGCTGATCGACGAGGTCAGCCAGGAGCGGCTGACCGCCGAGCAGGCCGAGGGCGCCTTCCCGAAGGCGCTCGGGCGCAGCGCGGACGAGCTCGAGGCCGAATGGCGGCGCTGGG
>CALKYL010000417.1 GCA_938003515.1 uncultured bacterium | reverse complement strand
TGACGCCAGCCGTCACCGCCGCCCGAGCCGCGCCGCCGTCAGGGCCGCGGCGCGGGCGTGCCGTCGGCGAGCGTCGGCACCTGGGCGCCGCAGTCGTCGAGGTGCCGCCGCAGGAGCGCGCGCAGCCGCGCGAGGTCGGCGGGTCGTTCGGCGGCCAGGTCGCGCTGCTCGCCGACGTCGGCGACCACGTCGTACAGCTCGGCGCGACCGCCGTCGTAGAACCAGATCAGCTTGAGGGCGCCGTCCCGCACCGCGCTGAACGGCTCGATGCCCGGTCCGGTGCTGCCCCAGTAGTGGGGGTGGTGGAAGAACAGCGGCCGGTCCATCAGCGGCCGTCCGGCGAGCCGGCGCGCGAAGCTGCGGCCGTCCGGAACGGCCGTCGGCGCACCGATCAGCTCGCAGATCGTCGGCATCACGTCCTCCAGCTGCACCGGCAGGGGCTCGACGGCGCCGGCCGCGACCGCGCGCGGCCACCGCAGCGCGAACGGCACGCGCAGGCCGCCCTCGTAGGCCGAGCCCTTGCCGCTCCTCAGGGGCGCGTTGTGCACGTGCTTCTCGCCGCCTCGTGAGTTGGCGCTCAGGCCGCCGTTGTCGCTGGTGAAGAGGACGATCGTGTCGTCGCGCAGCCCTTCGGCGTCGAGCCACGCCAGCACGCGGCCGAGCGAGTCGTCGACGCCGCGCACCAGCGCCGCGTAGCGCGCCTCCGGCTCGCTGAGGCCGCGTTCCCGGTAGGCCGCGACGAACCGTTCGTCCGGATCGAGCGGCGTGTGCACCGCGTAGTGCGACAGATAGAGGAAGAACGGCCGGCCGGCGCGTCGCGCGGCGTCGGCGGCCGCGATCGCCTCGTCGGTCAGCACGTCGGTCAGGAAGCGGTCGCTGCCGTGGTAGAACTCGAGGCCGGGCACCTGCCAGAGCTCGTCTCCCGGTCGACGCAGGAAGCCGTTCGCGGCGAGGTAGCTCGACGGGGCGCCGGCGGCGTGGCCGGCGACGTTGACGTCGAAGCCGAGGTTGCGCGGGTCCGCGCCGGGCGTGCCGATCGCGCCGAGGTGCGCCTTGCCGACGAGGATCGACTGGTAGCCGAGGCCGCGCAGCCGCTGCGGCAGCGTCTCGGCGCAGACGGCGTGGGCGGTGGCGGGATCGTCGCTGAGCCCGTTGGTGTTCCAGTCCGGCCGCCGCAGCCCCTTGCGCTCGGGATCCGTCGGCGTGTCCTCGTGCAGCGTCCAGTGCGTGACGCGGTGCCGCGCGGCCGCCATGCCGGTCATGAGGCTGACGCGGGACGGCGAGCAGACCGGGTGCGCGTACGCGTTCGGGAACTTCGTGCCCTCCCGGCAGAGCCGCTCGAGGTTGGGCGTCTCGTAGCGGTCGTTCCACGGCGTGCGTTCCCGCCAGAACGGCTCGCCGACGTCCTGCCAGCCGAGGTCGTCGACGAGGAAGACCACGACGTTGGGCCGCGTCGGCCCGGCGGCGGCGGCGTGCCCGAGCCCGCACGCGGCGGGCCAGGCGGCCACCGCGGCGAGCAGCGCGACCCCGATCGACCGGCCCCGCATCAGACCTCCGCGCCGGCGGCGCGCAGCGTGTTGCGCATCAGCATCGCGACGGTCACCGGGCCGACGCCGCCGGGCACCGGCGTGAGGAACCCGGCGACCCGGTTCGCCGAGTCGAAGTCCACGTCCCCGACGATCCTGCCGTCGGGGCCCTGGTTGATGCCGACGTCGACGCCGCACGCGCCCTCCTTGAGCATGTCGCCGTGCACGAGACCCGGCTTGCCGACCGCGACCACGACGATGTCCGCGCGGCGGGTGTGCTCGACGAGCTGCTTCGTGCCGATGTGGCAGACCGTGACCGTCGACAGGTGGTGCAGCAGGAGCACCGCGATCGGCTTGCCGACGATCTCGCTGTGGCCGACGACCACCGTCTCCGCGCCGCGCAGGTCCATGCCGGTCTCGACGATCAGGTGCTGCGCGGCCGCGGCCGTGCACGGCGGCAGCAGCGGCTCGCGGTAGAGGATCGCGCCCATGTTCGCCGGGTGCATGCCCTCGACGTCCTTGTGGGGGTCGATCGCCATCTGCACGACGCGCGGGTCGATGCCGTGCGGCAGCGGCCGCTGCACCAGGATCCCGGAGACGTCCTCGCGCTGGTTGAGCGCGTCGATGGCCTGCATCAGGTCCGTCTCGGTCGTGCTCAGCGGGAGGTTCAGGACCTCCATGTCGATGCCGACCTCGTCGGCGGCACGCTGCTGGTTGCGCACGTACAGATGGGCGGCGGGATTCTGGCCGACCTCGAGCGACACGAGCCGCACCGGACCGTCCGTGAATCCGTCGCGGACCTTGCGAAGCCGTTCGCGCATGCGTCGGGCGATCTGTCTTCCGTCGAGGAGTTGCGCGGGCACGGACCGGGTCTATGGGTATGGTCTGCCGGCACCATAGCGAGGCCGTGCCCCGCGCCCAACCAGGAGACATGAGCTACGACGCCCCGCGCTTCCAGCTGCCGTCGCTGACCCCGGCGATCAAGCACCTGATGATCGCGAACGCCGCCGTGTTCGTGGCCAACATGCTGCTGGTCGGTCGGCTCAGCTCCCCGACCGAAGGCGGCGGCGGCCACTGGTTCGCCTTCTCCTGGGGCGGCATGTGGGAGGGCTTCGGACTCGGCCTCGTGCGGATCGTGACCTACCAGTTCACGCACAGCTTCGAGGACCCGCTGCACCTCGTGATGAACATGCTGGTGCTCTACTTCTTCGGCACGATGTCCGAAGCGCGGCTCGGCTACCGCGGCACGTTCCGGCTGTATCTGATCGGCGGCGCGGCCGGCGCGGCGCTCCACCTCGTGCTCGCGGCGATCCAGGGCTACGCGAACGTGCCGTTGGTCGGCGCCAGCGGCGCCTGCTACGCGTTCCTCGTCTACGCGGCCTGCATGGCGCCGCGCTCGCTGGTGATCCTGCTGCTGTTCCCCGTGCAGCTGTGGATCGTCGCGGTGGGGTTCGTCGTGCTCGGCGTCTACGCGACGTTCATCGAACTGGTGCGCGGCTACGTCGGAGGGGTCGCCCATGGCGGGCACCTCGGCGGCGCGGCGCTCGGATCCGTCGCCTTCCGGGGCAGCTGGTTCATCGACTGGGCCGGCCACGCCGACGTCGAGCGCCCGGGCTTCCTCCGAGGCGTGATCCAGCGCGTGCAGCAGAAGCGCCAGGAGCACCGGCAGCGCAGCGTGCAGCAGCAGAAGCAGGCCCTCGACGAGATCCTCGACAAGGTCAAGCGGGAGGGGCTGGCGTCGCTGTCGCCCGCCGAGCGGCGCTTCCTCGAGCGCATGAGCAAGCAGGCCCAGAAGCGCGACTAGCGGCGCGGGGGCGCAGCCGGCGCGCGCCGGCGGGGCGAACCGGCTGCGCCGGCGCCGCGGGGCCGTTACCATCGGGCCGACAACCCCACCCCCGATGATCCGCCACCTCCCGTCCGTCCTCTTCGCCGCGCTGCTCGCGCTCGCCGTCGCGGCTCCCGCCGCGGGCCAGGAGCCGACCGCGGACAAGTTCCGCACCGAGTTCAACCAGGGCCTCGAGCTCGCCGACGAGAAGCTGCAGGACCGCGCCGTGAAGCGCGGACCGCGGCAGGCGCTCGGCTACTTCGAAGAGCTGCGGTTCGAGGTGTTGAACGGCCGCACCGAGTCGGAGGCCAAGACGGACGCGTTGATGGCCGCCTGGGGCCGCGCCTTCGAGAACACCGAGACGCTGGAGAAGCTGCAGCGCTGGACCGACAGCGCGACCAAGCCGCTCTACGACCAGCTGCAGAAGATCCGCAGCAACTCGTCGAGGCTGTGGCAGGACTATCTCGCGCAGGGCCAGAACTACGACAAGGAGGCCCACAAGTCGCTGATGCAGGACTTCCAGACCCTGGCGAAGGCCGCCGAGGGCATCGGCCACTACTACGAGGCGTCGGAGCTGTGGGGGCTCGCGAGCGTCGTCGGCAGCAAGATGAAGGACAAGACGGTCGAGGAGCGCCAGCACGTGGTGTTCGTGATCGAGCAGGGCATCGCCGCGCGCGAACGGTGGGGCTACACGTTCGACGAGCACTACATCCGCAACAAGGAGTTCGTGAAGGGCGAGCTGCTGGCGATCGAGGAGGCCAGGAAGAACGCCGACGCGCGGGCCTCGGCCGGCTACGACGCCGACGCGAAGGGCGTCGAGGCGCTGGTGATGCCGAACGTGCCCGCCGCCAGGCACGAGCTGTCGTTCGAGGCGCTCAAGGACTGGGAGAAGGACCTCGACTACGGGCCCAACAACGGGCCGGTGCCGCCCTTCTGGTGGCTGTGCTCGGTCGGCGAGCAGGACACGAGCCGGCACCTCAACTGGTTCCGCGCGCGCGACATCTACATGCACCGCACGTCGGCGACCAAGTTCGTCATGGCCCTCGATCCGAGCGACGCGAGCGCCGGCGTCGAGCTCGACGTCGGCAGCCGCGCCAAGCCGAGCACCTTCTATCTCGACGCCGACCGCAAGGTGCCGTACGCGATGTTCTTCTGGCTGGGCAGCGACCGCGAGTTCGTCAACCAGGCGGAGTGCAACCTCGCGCCGGCCAAGAACGTCGCCAACGTCTACTACCGGAGCGCCGCGTCGTGGGAGACGCGCGTCGACAAGGAGACGCTCGTCTTCTACGACGACAACGCGAGCGGCAGCCCCGGCGACAGCGACCCGTTCGAGGCGCAGTTCCGTTCGCCGATGCTCGGCGAGTACACCGGCGAGGGCACGATCGTGCCGCTGTTCGACTCGATGCAGATCGGCAAGGGCGACCGCGCGCCGTTCTCGCAGTTCGTGCAGCTCGCCTCGGGGTGGCACCACCTCGAGATCGTCGGCGGCACGGCCGTGTCCCTGCGGCCGCTGAACCCCGAGTACTTCAAGACCGGCAAGGTCAAGCTGTCGTGGGACGGGCCGAAGGCCTCGGCGCCGGAGACGCTCGACGTGCAGGGCCGCGGCGACTTCCGCCCGGTCTGCTGCGAGCTCGCGGGGATGGAGGAGGTCGAGCTGCCGGTCGGGGACTACAGCGTCATCTTCGGGCGCCTCGTCAACGGCAAGGGCTCCCGCACCCAGATGGCGACGCTCTACCCCGGCGCCGACTCGAAGCCGTTCACCGTCGAGGCGGGCAAGACGACCGAACTCGAGATGGGCGCGCCGTTCCGGCTCGAGTTCGAGCGGGAGGGCGACGGCGCCGCCGTCACGATCGACGCGCTCAAGGTGCACGTCGCCGACCGCTCCGGCTGTCGCATCGGCTCGCTGCACGGGTCGTCGTTGGCGTGCGACGTCTCGGTCGCGCGGGACGCGGACGGCAAGGGCGCGAAGGCGGTCGACAAGCTGATGCCCTTCACCGACCCCGAGCTGGTCAACAAGGCCGCGGGCCAGTACCCGAAGCTCGGCCTCCTGGTCGCGTGTTTCCCGATGCCGAAGGGCTACCAGGAGGGCGCGATGACGCTGAAGGTGGAGCTGCCCGACCCGGAGGCGAAGGTCGGACTCGTGCTCAAGAAGCACCCGCTGTTCGGCAAGCTCGAGACCGTCTGGAAGTAGGGTCGCGGACGGGGCGGCGCTACACTCCGCCGCGACATGCTGGACATCAAGGTGCTCCGCGAGGACCCCGACGCCGTGCGCGCGGGGGCGATCAAGAAACGCATGCCCGACCGCGCGGCGGCGGTCGACCGCGCGCTGGCCGTGGACTCCGAGCTGCGCGCGCTGCTGCCGCGCCTCGACGCGATGCGGAGCGAGCAGAAGGCGGCCGGCAAGCAGCTCGGCAAGCTGTCGCCGGAGGAGCGGGAGGCGTTCCTCGGCGTGCAGAAGCAGAAGAAGGCGGAGCTCGGCGCGCTGGAGGAGCGCGAGAAGGCGCTGCGCGCCGAACTCGAACAGCAGCTCTCGCTGGTGCCGAACGTGCCCGACGCCGAGGTCCCGGACGGCAAGGACGACAGCGAGAACGTCGAGATCCGCAAGCACGGCGCGGTGCGCGCCTTCGACTTCCAGCCGCGACCGCACTACGAGATCGGCGAGGCGCAGGGCTGGCTCGACTTCCGGCGCGCGGCCGACATGGCCGGGTCGCGCAACTACTTCCTGTTCGCCGAGCTCGCGCTG
This sequence comes from uncultured bacterium, assembly GCA_938003515.1. The sequence goes on along the minus strand of CALKYL010000417.1, from coordinate 172 downwards.
CTGCACGACGCGATCCTGCGCTTCGCCGTCGACCTGCTCGTCGGCCGCGGTTTCGTCCCGGTCGACCCGCCGGTGCTGGTGCGCGACGCGGCGATGTTCGGCACGGGTTTCTATCCGGGCGGCGAAGAGCAGACGTACCGCGCGGAGAAGGACGGTCTCAACCTGATCGGCA
>CALKYL010000416.1 GCA_938003515.1 uncultured bacterium | reverse complement strand
TCGGCGCCGAGCGAGGCGGCCGCGTCGGCGTCCAGGATGTTGTTGTAGCTGAGCTCCTTGCCGGCGAGCTGCTTCGCCCCGGCGAGCGATCCGACCTGCTCGCCGAACGAATAGAACGCCGCCTTCTGGTGCGGGTTCTCGCCGTATCGCAGCTCCATGACCTTGTCGGCGGCGAACGCGACGGTCCGGGCGAAGAACGGCTCGCCCGCCATCGTCCGGCGCTCGCAGTCGAGCCACTGCGCGATCGCGGCGTCGTAGCTGGCCGTGTGGGCGAAGGCCTTCGCCGCGAGCCGGCGCAGGAAGTCCGAGGGCAGCTCGCCGTCGTGCTCGCGCAAGAGACGCAGCACCTCGTGGTAGTCGTTCGGGTCGACGACGACCGCGACGCTCCGGTGGTTCTTCGCGGCGCTGCGGATCATCGCCGGTCCGCCGATGTCGATCTGCTCGACGACCTCGTCCCGCGTGACGCCGGGCCGCTTCGTCGCCTCGCGGAACCGGTAGAGGTTGACGCACAGCAGGTCGATCGCGTCGATGCCGTGCTCGGCCATCGCCGCGCGATGGCCGTCGTCGTCCCGCCGCGCCAGCAGGCCGCCGTGGACCTTCGGGTGCAGCGTCTTGACGCGGCCGTCCATCGTCTCCGGGAAGCCGGTGTAGTCGGCGACCTCCTGGACCTCGACGCCCGCCTCCGCGATCGCGGCGCGCGTGCCGCCCGTCGACAACAGCGAGAAGCCCGCGTCGACCAGCCCCGCGGCGAACTCGGCGATCCCGGCCTTGTCGGTCACCGACAGAAGCGCGCGTCTCACGTCTTGCCCTCCTCCTTCTTCTTCTTCAGGTAGCCCTCGATGAACGAGTCGAGGTCCCCGTCGAGCACGCCCTCGACGTCGCTCGTCTCGACGTCGGTGCGCAGGTCCTTGCACATCTGGTAGGGCTGCAGCACGTAGCTGCGGATCTGGTTGCCCCAGCTGATCGAGCCGCGGTCGCCGTAGAACTTCGCCAGCTCCTCCTCGCGCTTCGCGAGCTCGAGCTGGTAGAGCTTCGAGCGCAGCGTGCGCATCGCCGAGTCGCGGTTCTTGTGCTGGCTGCGCTCGGTCTGGCAGGACACCACGATGCCGGTCGGGATGTGCGTGATGCGGATCGCCGACTCCGTCTTGTTGACGTGCTGGCCGCCGGCGCCGGAGCTGCGGAACGTGTCGACCTTGAGGTCGTCCTTCTTGATGTCTACCGACAGGTCGTCGTCGAGCTCCGGCACGACCTCGACCGACGCGAACGACGTCTGCCGCCGGCCCTGGCCGTCGAACGGCGAGATGCGCACGAGCCGGTGCACGCCCTGTTCGGCCTTGAGCCGGCCGTAGGCGTAGGGGCCCTTGACGATCACCGTCGCGTTCTTGATGCCCGCCTCCTCGGCCTTCTGGAAGTCCATCTCCTGGACCTCGTAGTCGTGCTGGTCCGCCCACTTGATGTACATGCGCAGCAGCATCTCGGCCCAGTCGGACGCGTCGACGCCGCCCGCCCCCGGCTGCAGCGTCACGATCGCGTTCCTGGGGTCGTGCTCGCCCCCGAGCATCAGCTGGAACTCGAGTTCGTCGAGCTCGCGTTCGATGCGCTCGCCGGTCTCCCGCAGGTCCTGCTCGACCCCCGCCGGGTCCTCGGCCCCGAGCTCGAGCAGCACGCGACCGTACTCGACGAGGCGCTGCAGGCGGTCGATCGGCTCGACGACCTGCACGCACAACTTCTTCTCGGCAACGATCTTCTGGGCTTTGTCCGAGTCGTCCCAGAAGCCCGGCTGGGTCATCCGGTGCTCGATGTCGGCCAGCTCGCGGTGGCGGCGAACGTAGTCAAAGCCCCACCTTGAGCGATCGGAGCCGCTCGTCGGCCGCCTTCAGAACATCCCGGTGCTCTTGCAGACCCATGAGGGCGAGCAGTTGAGCATCGCGGCGCGGGTGTTTCCAGCGCCGCCGCAAAGCAGCGCGGCAAAAAAGAAGAACCCGCGACGGGCACTGCAGGCAAAGGATCGAAGTCGGCGAATCAAGGCCCGTCGCGGGTTCCGGTGTGCGGTTCGCGCGCTGTCGCCAGGCCATTGTCGGCGGCGCGGCGCCTCGCATAAGTCCTTGCACCGGAACGGCCGCATGGCCGGAGGCGACGCCGCGCGAACAAGCGCGTTCGCATCGGCGCTTCGCCGGGCCGCGGGCCGGGGCGAGCAGCCCGCGAACTCCCGCTGTGGGACCGGTCTTCCGGGACTGTCGCGTTCCGGGTCGCCGCGCGCGCCGGCTGTCGCCGGTCGCGCGCCGGGCCGCAGCGCCCCCCTCCTCGGGCCTGCGCGCGGGCCTCGGCCGTCAGAGGCTCGAGACCGATTTCTGGCTGCGCTTGCGCGCCAGCTCCTCGGACGACTTGTAGCTCTTCAGCTTGTTGTAGAGCGTCTTCGTGTCGATGCCGAGGACGCGCGCCGCGCGCGTCTTGTTGCCGCCGGTCGACGCCAGCACCCGCTGGATGTGGCGCTTCTCGATCTCGGCGAGCGTCAGGGTCAGCGTCTCCTCGATCGAGTTCTCGGCGACGAGCCGCTGCAGGTCCGCCGACGGCTGCACGAGCACGTAGTCGAATTCGGCGCCTTCGAGGCGACCGCGCAGCTCGTCGAGCGAACTGCAGGCCGAGACCATGCAACCCCACTCCGCGGTGACCTTCGTCAGCTGGCCGGCGGCGGGATCGTGGGCGGAGTAGACGAGCAGGCGTTTACCGAGCGTCATGAGTGGTTCGGTTCCACCCGTGCCACAGGTTGCGGCCATGGACCGCCGCGCAGCGCGGGCGTCTTGGGGTCTGGGGTCAGGGGGGCGAGACGGTTGCTACGGGACGGCGGCGAAGACGTGAGGTTCCCGCCGACATTTCCGGAATGCGCCGACCGGCCCGTCCCTGGGGCCCTAGCGCGCCGCAGCCGCTTTGTAACCGCGTCGCGCGGCTTCGCGGCGAGGGCACCGAAGCCGCTACATCAGTCGAACTTACGGGGGATCAGCGCGAGGTGGCCCTTGGCCGAGCGCAGCACGATCCTGGTCGTGCCCGCGCTGCGCCGGCCGACCATCGCCGCGCGGAACTCGCCGACGGTCGCGACCGGCAGGTCGTAGCCGCTGCCGATCTTGCCGACCTCGACCCGCGCGTCGACCTCGAACGCGAGCGACTCCGGCACGTGGCACTGCACGGTGCCGCGGCCGGTGTCGAGCGTGATGGACTCGCCCGGCACCTCGACGAACGCCTGCATGTCGCCGTTGTCGGAGCGGACGTCGAGGTCCCCCCGATGGCCGAACGCGATCAGGACGCCCTGGCCCGTGCGCGCCTCGACGCCACCTTCGCAGCGCTCGAAGCGCAGGTCCCCGCGGCCGGTGCGCACCCGCGAGTGCGCGCGACGCCCGACCATCGTCACGTGGCCGTTGGCGCGCACGACCACCTCGAGCGGCATTTCGGCCGGCACGCGGATGCCCGCCTCGAACCCGATCACCCCGGCGACGCCCTCCGGCAGCCGCGGACCGCGCACGACCAGCACCGCCGGATCGGCGTCGTCGACCGCGGCCTCGAGGGCGATCGGCTGCGCCTCGATGCGCTCGAGGTCGGCCGCGGTGTTGGCCGCCCGCCGCACCCCGCCCCGGTAGGTGATGCCCACCGGAGCGGGGTCCTCGGGGGCGGCGATGTCGAGGGTGCCGTTCTCGATCTCGAGGCGGATGCGCTGCACGCCCGGCGGCACGGGCAGGTCCCCGGCGATCTCGGCCACCGACCGGTAGCCGAGCCCGCCGCCGCACGCCCCGACCACCAGGGCCAGGACCGGCGCGAAGCGACCCAGGGTGGGAGGGCGGTGCATGGAGGGGTGATAGGGCGAAAGGCGGCCGGGCGCGGGATTTTCCGACGGCCGGAGTTTCGCCCCGCCTGCGCCGTCCTGGAAGGCTGGTCCCGGGGTGTACCCTGTCCGGAGTGCCGGGACCGCCCTCCGGGCGGCCGCCCGCACGCAGCCGTCCGCCCGAACCCGTCCCAACGCGACATGGCCCAGCCGAGCACGGACTACCAGCCCGATCCGGTCACGATGGTGGCCTACCACCGGGCGCTGGCGGAGCACGCCGACAGCCTGAAGTCCTACGCCACGCGGCTGTTGTCGGACCCGATCGCCGCGGAGGACGTCGCGCAGGACGCGTTCCTGGCGCTGTACCGGCACCTCAACCAGGTGCCGACCGCGGCGTTCCGGCCTTGGCTGTTCCGCGTGGCGCGCAACCTCTGCCTCGACCAGCTGCGCCGGCGCAAGTTCAAGCTGAGCCTGTTCCGCGACCTGCAGAAGGACGAGGAGCAGCCGTTCACGCCACCGGACGGCGGCAGCGCGCGGCCCGACGAGGTCGCCGAGACGCGGGAGGCGCAGCAGGCCATCGAGAAGGCCATCCAGGAGCTGCCGACCAAGTTCCGGGAGGCCTTCCTGCTCTGCGAAGTCGAAGGGATGAGCTACGAGGACGCCGCCGCCGTGATGGGCTGCCCCGTCAAGACGGTGTCGACGCGGCTGTTCCGCGCGCGCCAACGCTTCACGTCGCTGGTGAGCCGCTTGATCAAGGTGTGACGCGAACCCGAGAGACCGACTGCAACCGCCGATGAACTGCAACACCTGTCGCTTCGAACTGTCGCAATGCCTCGACGGCCGGCTGCCTTCGGGGCGCCGCGCGGTCGTCATGCGGCACGCCGAGGCGTGCCGGTCGTGTCACGAGTTCTGGACCGAGCTGCAGGCCGCGCAGCGCCTCGCCCTGCGGCTTTCGCCCGCGCGCGTCGGCGACGATTTCCGCGAGGGCCTCTGGGACCGCATCCGCTCCGGCGAGGGCACGCCCGACGCGGTGTTCCGCGAGCCGGTGCCGGTGCTGACCAAGGTGCGCTACGCGCTGACCGGCGCCGCCGCCGCGGCGGCGGTGCTGCTGGCGGCGCTGCACCTGCGCTCGGATCGCGAGCGGCCGCTCGACGAGGCGATGGTGGCGGCCGGCGCCCCCGCAGCCGGCACACCCATGACCGGACCGACCGCCGCGGAACGCGAGTACGGCCTGCGGCGCCGCACGCCGGAGACGGTGTTCGTCTCGGACAGCCCGCTGATCTCGGCGACGCGGCCGCTGACGTTCAACCTCGTGGCCGTCGAGACGGCGCGGCAGCTCGAGCAGCGCCACGCCGCCGTGACCCACGCGCTGCGCCGCATCGACGATCCGCGCGGGCGGGACGTCGCCGTCGAGCAGGCCATCGAGAACGCCGACGAGTTCCGCGCGTTCGCCGAGCTGCTGCTCGACCTGCGCGATCGGCAGCGGCTGTTCTTCACCGACGCCCGGGTCGACGCCGACCTCCGCTTCGCGGTCAACATGCTCGCGCAGCGGCCGCTCGGCGACGGCGCGTCGCAGCCCGACCTGCGCACGGTGCGCACGATCGTCGCGCCGGCGCTGCGCAGCGATCGCCTCGCCGACGTCTCTCGCACGATCACGCTCGTTCCCGAGAGCGATCCGCAGGACGAGCTCGAGGCCCTGCTGCGGCTCAACCGGCTGCGGCCGGAGGTGTTCCCCAAGCTGTTCTTCGTGCTGGGCCGGGCCGACGACGCGTCGGCGCTGCAGATGCTGCCGGGCATGACGTTCTTCATGGAGGACGCGTGCGGGCCGAGCTGGGTGGCGCCCCGCAGCGAGGTCGAATCGCGCGACGCGTTCCTGCGCATGCTCAGCCGTCAGACCGGGGACTCGGGACGCGTCGAGCTGCGCATCGAGATCCACTCGCACGAGCGCCGCTGACGCTGCGACGGGGATGCAGCGCCGCCACTTGGAGGGGGCGCGGCTGATACCGACGCGCCGGCGTGGCTAGAATGGGGGGTCCCCTCCGCGCCCGTCGCCCCATCCGATGCTGTCCCTCTGCCTCGTAGCCGCCCTCGGCGCGATCGATCTCGGCACCGACCTGCCGCGATCCGCCCGAACGGCGCTCTCCGACCGCGTCGCCGGCCCCGTTCGCCAGGGCCCCGACGGCAGACCGCTCAAGGCGATCGCCGCATGGCTCAAGCTCTACCGCCGCGGGAAGATCGACTACCGCAGCAAGGAGGACGTCACCAAGGACTCGCTGGCGGCCAAGTACGACCTCCTGCCGCCGACCGGGCTCGGCAACGCGACGTGGGCGGGCGACCTGCGCGTCATCCTCGACGCGCTGGTCGCGCGCGGCGACGCCGAGGCCGTGCGCGCGCTGGCCGAGGTCGCGGTCGTCGGCCTCGACGACGAGGACTACACCTACGCCATGGCGCCGTACGACGTGCGCTCGGCGGCGCTCGAGGCGCTGTCGCGGCTGCGCGACGCGGCGGCGAAGGACGCGCTCGCGGCGGGAGCCCGCGGCGAATGGCGGGCCGACCGCAAGGAGGAGGTCGCGCTCCGCGCCGCCGCCCTGCTCGCGCTCGGACACGTCGGCGACCCGACCTACCGGCCGGTGATCGAAGAGGCGCTCACCGACGGGCACGAGCTGGTGCGGCTGCAGGCCGTCGAGGCGCTGGCGCGGCTCGCCGACGAGAAGTCGGCGCCGGCGCTGATCGCCGTGCTCGAGCGCGACGAGGCTGACGCCGTGCTCGTGAGCGCGGCGCG
>CALKYL010000415.1 GCA_938003515.1 uncultured bacterium | reverse complement strand
CACGTAGTCGAGCCCGATGCGGTCGCAGAAGTCGATCGAGCGCGGCTCGCCGCCGTGCTCGCCGCAGATGCCGAGCTCGATGTCCGGCCGCGCGGCGCGGCCCTGCTCGCACGCGAGCGACATCAGGCGGCCGACGCCTTCCTCGTCGATCGTGGCGAAGGGGTCCTGGTGCAGGATGCCTCGCGCGAGGTACTCCGTCAGGAAGCCCGTCTCGGCGTCGTCGCGCGAGATGCCGAACGTCGTCTGGGTCAGGTCGTTGGTGCCGAACGAGAAGAACTCGGCGTGCGCCGCGAGCTGGCCCGCGACCAGCCCCGCGCTGGGCCCCTCGGCCCTCGTGCCGAACTGGAAGCGCAGCTGCACGCCCTCCTCGTCGAGCACCGCCCGGGCCTCGAGCTCGAGCTGCTCGCGCTCGATGCGCAGCTCGGCGGCGGTCGAGGCGAGCGGGATCATGACCTTCGGCCGGACCTTGACGCCGTCCCGCTTGCAGCGGCACGCCGCCTGGAAGATCGCGCGCACCTGCATGCGCACGACCTCGGGCAGGTGGAGGCCCAGCCGCACGCCGCGGCGGCCGAGCATCGGGTTCTGCTCGCGCAGCTCTTCGACCTTGGCCAGCATCGCGCGCCGCGCGGCGAGCTCGCGTCCGAGCGCGTCCGCGTCGCCGTCGCCGAGCGAGAGGCGCGTCTCGAGCGCGGTGGTCTCGCGCAGCAGCGCGTCGCGGTCGGGCAGGAACTCGTGCAGCGGCGGGTCGAGCAGCCGGATCGTGACCGGCAGGCCCGGCATCGCCCGGAACAGGCCTTCGAAGTCGCGGCGCTGCAGCGGCAGCAGCTTCGCGAGGTGCGCCGCGCGTTCGTCGTCGTCGTCGGCCAGGATCATCGCCTGCACGATCGGCAGCCGGTCGGCCTCGAAGAACATGTGCTCGGTGCGGCACAGGCCGATGCCCTCGGCGCCGAAGCGGTGCGCCCGGGCGGCGTCGACCGGGCGGTCGGCGTTGGCGAGCACGCCGAGGTAGCGCACCTGGTCGGCCCAGCCGAGCAGCGTGGTCAGGTGGGGGTCGTCGAGGTCGGGCGCGAGGGTCGGGAGCTCGCCGGCGAACACCTCCCCGGTCGTGCCGTCCAGCGACAGCCAGTCGTCTTCGCCGAGTTCGATGCCGCCCGGCGCGCGCAGCCGACGCGCCTTCGCGTTGACCTCCAGGCGCAGGGCGCCGACCACCGCGGGCTTACCGAACTGGCGCGCGACCAGCGCCGCGTGGCTCGTGCGGCCGCCGCGGCTGGTGACGACGCCCTCGGCGGCGAGCAGGCCGTGCACGTCGTCCGGCCGGGTCTCGGCGCGCACGAGGATCACCCGTTCGCCGCCCGAGGCGAGCCGTTCGGCGGTGTCGGCGTCGAACACGATGCGCCCGATCGCGGCGCCCGGCGACACGTCGAGGCCGGTCGCGAGCAGCCGGCCCGAGGCCGCGGCGTCGCGCCGCGCCGCCGGCTCGAGCTGCGGGTGCAGGAAGTGGTCGACGTGCGCCGGCGCGACCCGACGCAGCGCCTCCCGCTTGTCGATTCGTCGCTCCTGCGCGAGCTCGACGGCGATGCGGATCGCGGCCTGCGCCGTGCGCTTCGCTGCGCGCGTCTGCAGCATCCAGAGCTCGCCGCGCTCGACGGTGAACTCGACGTCCTGGACGTCGCCGAAGTGCCGCTCGAGGCGTTCGAGCATGCGCTGCAGCCGGCGCCACAGCTTCGGCTGCCAGTCCTCCATCGCCGCGATGCGCAGCGTCTCGCGGGTGCCCGACACGACGTCCTCGCCCTGGGCGCCCACGAGGAAGTCGCCCTCGATCTCGCGGGCGCCGGTCGTGACGTTGCGCGTGGTCGCGACGCCGGTCGCCGAATCCGCGTCGCGGTTGCCGAACACCATCGCGACCACGTTGGCGGCCGTGCCGAGGTCGTCGGGGATGCCGGCGGCCCGCCGGTAGCGCTGCGCGCGCGGGCCGTTCCACGAGCGGAACACGGCGGCGATCGCGTCCTCGAGCTGTCGGTGGGGGTCGGTCGGCATCGGCTCGCCCGTGTGCTGCTCGATCGCCGACAGGAACGCCGTCGTCAGCTCGCGCAGGTCGTCGGCGTCCAGCGAGGCGTCGTCGGGCACGCCGCGGCGGCGCCGGCGTTCGGCGAGCAGGCCGTCGAACACCTCGTCGGCGACCCCGCAGACGACCCGCCCGTACATCTGCACCAGCCGGCGGCGGCAGTCTAACTCGAAGCGCGCCTCGCCGCCGTCAGCTAGGCGCTCGGCGACCTCGGCGGTCATGCCGAGCTCGAGCACGGTGTCCATCATGCCCGGCATCGACACCCGCGCGCCCGAGCGCACCGCGACCAGGAGCGGCCGCTTCGGATCGCCGAGCCGCTTGCCGGTCGCGCGCTCGAGCTTCTTGCGCGCGCGCTCGACGGCGCGTCGCAGGCCGTCGGGCCAGCGGCCGCGGTGGTCGAGGAACGCGCGGCACGCGGCCGTCGTGACGACGAAGCCCGGCGGCACCGGCAGGCCGAGCGACGTCATCTCGGCGAGGTTCGCGCCCTTGCCGCCGAGCAGGTCGCGCACGGCGTCCTTGCTGCCGAGGGTGCGGACGAGCTCGTCGAAGTCGTCGAGCGCGTGGCATACGGGGGCGGGGGACTTGCGGCGGGGCTGCTTCGGCATCGGCGGTCCTGCGCGCATCGGACCGCGATCCAGGGCCCGGTCCCATGGGCAACCCGGCCCGGCCGGGGATTTCGTGCGTCCAGACGATTCCGTCGACGGTTACGCACATCGCCCCGGTGTGCCGGCGCGCGGGCTGGGCTGCAATGCGCATCCTGCCATGAGCGAGACCGCGTCCTTCGGCACTCTCGGCCGCCTGCACCGCCTGCTCCGGTCCAACTGGATCACGTCGACCGGCGCCGCCCTGATGACCCTGGCCGTGCTCGGCTTCGTGACGATCGTCGCGATGCACATGCTCGGCGGCGCCTGGGCGGGGCCCTACGTCGGCATCGTCGCGACGCTGGTCGCGCCGCTGGTGTTCGTGCTCGGCCTCGTGCTGGTGCCGCTCGGGCTGTTCGTCTACCGGCGTCAGCTCAACGAGCGGCTGGAGCGCATGGCCGACCGGCCGCTCTACCTCGCGCGCGCGGTCGTCGTGCTGACCGCCGTCAACTTCGCCGCGGTCGGGACCGTCGGCTACACCGGCGTCAGCTACATGAGCTCGAACGAGTTCTGCGGCAAGGCGTGCCACCAGGTCATGGGGCCCGAGTGGGACGCGTTCCTGCGCTCGCCGCACCAGCGCGTCGACTGCGTCGCGTGCCACGTCGAGCCGACGGCGCA
>CALKYL010000414.1 GCA_938003515.1 uncultured bacterium | reverse complement strand
GCTCGCCTCGGTCTTCGTCGTCGCCGCCTGCGGGCTCGTCTACGAGCTGGCCGAGGGCACGTCCGAACTCGACGCCTCGCTGCGCGCGCTGCGCCGGCGCCTCGGGACGCTCGGCACCGTCGCCGGCGACGGCCGCACCGTCACCGTGACGCTGGCCGACGCGCGCGACGTCGCGACGGCACGCACCCTGATCGAAGGCGACGACCTGCTCGAGATGCGCATGGTCGCCGACGCCGACTACGTCGGGGACGGCGGCAGCGTGCGCTTCGACCTCGCCGCCGAGCGCCGGCGGCTCGCCGCGTGGCTCGAGGAAGGCGGTCGCGAGCGGCTGCGCGCGGACCCGCGCGCGATCCGCACCTACGAGGGCGCCGGGCGCCACCTGCGCTGGCACGTGCACCGCGTGCGGCCGCGCGCCGACCGACCGGAACTGTGGGGGCTGCGCTTCGTCGACGTGCCGGCCCTCGCCCGCGGCACCGTCGCCGTGCACACGGAGGCGGAGTGGAACGACGGCTCCGTGCCGCAGGACGTGCGCGCCCGGCCCGCCGAAGCGCAGGTCCTGCTCGAGCTGGTCGCCGTCAACCTGCACGAATGGCACGTGCGCGGCCGCCACGTCGACCCCGCGTCCGTGCAGCTGGTCGACGACCGCGACGGACGGGCCGCGGTGCAGTACGCGCTGCGCCGGCCGCACGCCGCGCGCTTCGCGGACCTCTCCGGGGAGCACGTCGGCCGCTGTCTCGCGATCCTCTGGGACGACGAGGTCGTCACCGCGCCGGCCTTCCGCTCGCGCATCCCGGGCCGCGGGCAGCTCGAGGGCTTCCCGCCCGGGCTCGCCGAGACGGTGGCGCGGGTGCTGGCGACTTCGAGCGAGGCGGAGCTCGTGTTCGTGCGCAGCGAGCCCGGCGACGGCCGCTGAAACGCGGCGCACGGAGAGGCGGCGCACGGAGAGGCGGCGCTCGTGCAGAGCGGCGCCGTCCTGTTCGTCGGCCGCGTCGTCGACCCGAGCGCCGGACGCCCTGCGTCAGCGGGTATCGTGCGGCCCCCGTGACCGACGCGAGACCGAACGCGCCCCGCAGAGGGCGCCGCCGCCGATGGGGCATCCGGCTGCTGCTGCTGCTCGGCGCGTGCACCGCGACGCTGCTGCTCGCCGAGGTGGCGCTGCGCGTGTTCGACCTGTATGCGCCCGAGGCGCGCGCTTGGCCGGGCGAGTTCGAGAACCGCGTCAGCGCGACGTTCGAGGCCGACGCGACGGTCGGCTGGCGCATGCGCGCCGGGCTCGACCAGGTCATCGAGACCGAAGGCGGTCCGATCCGCGTGCTGTCCGACGCGAACGGGCGGCGCACGGGCCCGGATCGCCGCGCGCCGAGCGCCGCAGCGCACACGGTCGTGCTCGCCGGCGACTCGTTCGTTTGGGGCATGGGCGTCGAGTGGGCCGATACGCTGGCCGGCCGGCTCGAGGCGCGCTTCGACGCGGTGCGCGTCGAGAACCTCGCGCAGCCGGGCTTCGGCGTCGACCAGATCGTGCTGTCGGTCGAGCACCAGGGCCTGCCGCTCGCGCCCGCGCTGGTGGTGGTCGGCATCTACCCGCACGACCTCGACCGCAGCCTGACCGCGTGGCGCGACGACCTGGGCTTCGAGAAGCCGACGTTCCGGCTCGACGCCGGCGCGCTCGTCCCGCTGACGCCGGCCGATCGCCCGTCGGGGCTGGCCGACTTCGTCGCGCGCCGATCGCGCATCGCCGGGCTGTGGCAGCGCGCCGAACGCAACCTCGGCTTCCGGTTCGGCGTCGGTCCGTGGTGGGCGCTCAACGAAGCGTTGCTCGACCGGCTGCGGGCATGCACGTCCGCCGCGGGATGCCGGCTCGTCCTCGTGCACGTGCCGCTGCACGCGTGGCGACCGTTCGACGCGCTGACGGACTGGGCCGCGCGGCACGGCGTGCCGCTGGTCGATCCGGTGCGCGAGGACCCGGTCGAGCCCGCCGGCATCTACTTCGAACCAGCCGGCCATCTCAACGCCGCCGGGCATCGTTACCTGACCGAGCTGCTCGTGCGGCGTCTCGAGCGCGAGGGCGTCCGGCTCGGCGGCTGAGCTGCGGCGTCGCGCCGGGCGCCCGCGGTCCGGCACGACCGGCGGCGCGCGCTATTTTGCCGCGCCGTCCGCGCTCACGGTCCTGGCCGCCGTCAGCTCCACGGCGCGCGCGACCATCGCCGTCAGCTCGCGGTGGCGCGCCGGGTCGAGCCGCTGCGCCAGCGCGACGACGTCGTCGAGCGACACCTCGGTGTCGTGCTCGGCCGCGCGCAGGCACATCGCGAACGCGGCGGCCGTCGCGGCGAGCCGGCCGTCGCTGGTCGGCTCGGCGGCCGGCTCGGCCGGCACGACGTGCTCGACCTCGCGGCTGGTGCTGCCCTCGGGCGGCTTGTAGCGGATGCGCAGCGTCGCGAGCGGTCCCGCGGCGTCGGGCGCCTCGCGCGGCTCGACCTGGTAGAGCGCGGTCACGACGTGGCCGGCGCCGACCTCGCCGCCGTCCTTCGCGTCGTCCCGGAAGTCCTTCGCCTCGAGCGCGCGGTTCTCGTAGCCGAGCAGGCGGTAGCGCGCGACCCGCTTCGGGTTCCACTCGGCCTGCAGCTTGACGTCCTTGGCGACGGTCATCAGCGAGGCGCCGAGCTCCTCGACGAGCAGGCGGCGCGCGGTGTGCAGCGAGTCGACGTAGCTGTAGACGCCGTTGCCGCGGTTCGCCAGCCGCTCGAGCCGGTCGTCCTTGAGGTTGCCGGTGCCGAAGCCGAGCACGCTGAGGAACACGCCGTCGTCCTTCTTGGCGGCGATGAACGCCTCCAGCTCGTCGGCCGAGCGGATGCCGATGTTGAAGTCGCCGTCGGTGGCGAGGATCACGCGGTTGACGCCGGTGACGAGGTTCTGTTTCGCGAGCTCGTAGGCGCGCTGGATGCCGCCCGCGCCGTCGGTGCCGCCGCGCGTCTGCAGCCCCTGCACCGCTTCGAGGATGCGCGCGCGCTCGCTGCCGGCGACCGGCTCGAGCGCGACCCGCACGCCGCTCGCGTAGGTGACGATCGCGACGCGGTCCTGCGGCCGCAGCTCCGCGGAGAGCAAGCCGAACGCCTGCTGCAGCAGCGGCAGCTTGTCCGCCGCGCGCATCGAGCCCGACACGTCGATCAGGAACACGAGGTTGCACGGCGGCAGCTTGTCGGTCTCGATCGGCGCCGTCGCGACGGACAGCCGCACCAGGCGGTGGCCGTCGGTCCAGGGACACGCGGTGACCTCGCTGGCGACGGCGAACGTCTCGCGCGGCCCCGGGCGCGGGACCGCGTAGCGGCACGCGTTGACGAACTCCTCGACGCGCACGGCGTCAGCCGGCGGCAGCTCGCCGTCGCGCAGCATGCGCGCGACGTTGGTGAACGAGGCGGTGTCGACGTCGGCGGCGAACGTCGACAGCGGCGCGTCCTCGACGGCAAGGAAACCGCTCGCGGCGACGCTCGCATAGCTCTCGCTCTCCGCGTCCCGCGCCTTGCCGCCGCGCCCGCCGTAGCGCCCACCCGCCCCGCCGCCGAGGCCGACCGCGCTGTTCCAGTGGTTCGAGTCGAACGCGGATTCGGTCTCGACGGGCTTCGACTCGACGACCGTGACCTCTTCGAGCACCTGCTCGGCCTGCTCGGCCGGCGGCGGCGGGGTCGGCGCAGGCGGCGTGGACGGTTCGTCGGGCTCGGGCGGCTGCATCGCGACGGCCGGGCGATCCGGCGCCGGGTCGGTCGGCGTGTCCCCGGCGCAGCCGGGGACGAGCGCGAGCAGCGAGAGGGGCACGAGGCGAGCGAGCAGCATGACCCTGCGCAACGCGTCGGGGCGGGCCGCGGTTCACCGTCCGTGTCCGCGAGTCAGAGGCCGAGCTTCATCGCGAGGCCCCGCGTCAGCGCGATGTTGCCGATCGCGCCCGGGTCGAGCACGCCGGCCTGCAGGTAGAACGCGACGCCGCACATCGTCGGGTCGGCCGGCACCTGGATCGGCACGACGGTTTCTCCGACGGGCAAGAACAGGGTCACGAGCGGCCCCGACGGGATCACGAGGATCGAGCCGCCGAACGCCGGCACCGCGACCGGCGCGGTGCCGAGCGCCAGCACGCCGAGGCTCGGCACGCCGGCCGGGTTCGACAGCGACAGCGGCACGACCGTGCCGAGCACCGGCCTGCCGTTGATGCGGAAGCTGGGTTCGCCGAACGTGCCGCTCGTGCCCTGGCCGTACGGTTCGATCGTCGCGAACGGGATGCGCAGGCCGGCGACCCAGACGTCGGTGCCCTGGGACGTGGGTTGGAACGCGCCCGGCGTGACCGGGATCGACGAACCGTCGCCGGTGACGACGACGTATCCGTCCGGACCGCAGACGATGTCCGAGCCCCTGGCGAGGACGCCGTACGCGGTCGAGAACGCGAGCGCGCCGGACGTGTCGAACGCGGCGATCATCGCGCCGGAGAGGCTCGACGTGGCGGACCCGAAGGCGAACAGCTGCGGGTGGTCGTTGGAGCGGTAGAAGCCCGTCACGTGCGTGTTGCCGTCGGCGTCGACGTCGATGGCTCGGCCGCCGTCCGCGTTGCTGCCGCCGAGATAGGTGCTGAAGACCAGGGCACCCGGCCCCGGCTGCAGCGGGTCCAGCACGGTCACGTACGCGTTGCGCATGCCGTTGAGCGTCGGCTGGTAGGCTCCCGGGCTGACCGGGAAGTCGAGCGACATCGTGTCGCCGGTCAGGTGGATCAGGTCTTTCGGTCCCCACGCGACGTCGGTCGAGCCGTCCGTGATCGCCCAGTTCTCGTCGCCGCTGCCGCCGAGGTAGGTCGCGAAGCCGACCGCGCTCATGTTGGCGCCGAACGTGACGACGAAGCCGTCGCGGCCGCCGCCGGGACCGGACTGGAAGCCGGTCGCCGACGGCAGGTCGTCTGATCGCGTCATGCCCGACGCGACGATGCCGGCCGGGCCGGCGTCGAGCGCGTGGATCGAGTCGGTGTTCGAGCCGCCGTAGTACGTCGCGCCGGCGAACTGCAGGCCGCCTGGCACCGCGCCGATGAACGAGGCCGCGAAGCCGTCGACCCCGCCGGCCGGAACGGGCTGGAAGCCGTTCTGCGTGCCCGGCAGGTTGCTCGCACCGGTCTCGCCGCCGATCACGACGAGCGTGCTGCCGTTCGTCGCGACCGCGCGTGCGCGCGTCGTGAACGAGCCGCCGTAGTAGGTCGAATAGACCATTGCGCCCTGGTCGTCGAGCACGGTCAGGAACGCGGCGACGCCGCCGGGATTGGCCGTCTGGAACGCGCCGCCCAGGGTCGGGTAGTCGAGCGACGTCGTGCCGCCCGCGACGCAGATCGCGCTGCCGCCGTTGATCGACACGGACGGCGTGCCCTCGATGCCGCTGCCGCCGAGGTAGGTCGAGAACACCATCGACGAGCCGTCGGCCGTGAATCGCGTGACGAAGACGTCGTCGCCACCCTGGTTCGGCATCGTCGGGTTCGACAGCGGGAAGTTGTTCGAACCGGTGACGCCGACGACGACCGGGTCGGTGCCCATCAGGTCGACGCGGCTCGCGTGCTCGGAGCCGTTGCCGCCGAGCCAGGTCGTGAACACGATCACCGGATCGATCGTCAGCGGCCGCGTGCGGTCGTAGGCGCCGACGCGGAGTCGCACGACGTCGCCGTCGACGACGAACGCCGCGGCCACCGGTTGCTTCGTGCCTTCGTCGTCCTGCCACGCGACCGGCGCCCGGTGCCGCACCGGTTCGCCGCCCGTCGCCAGCACGAGGTCGCCGTCGGCGTCGACCGACGGCGCGGCGTCCGGGAAGCGCAGCGCGATCGCGTCCGGGTCGGCGCCCGGCCGCACGACGAAGTCGTACTCGAGCTCGCCGCGGTCGGTGTGGAAGCGCACGTCGACGCCGGGCCACGGCTCGACGTAGCGCACGGCCCCGAACACAGGCGCCTCGTGCCACTTCGACGGGTCGTTGCCGAGGATGTGGCGAACGACGCCGGAGCGACGGTCTTCGCCGCGGACGGCGGCGCCGGCCCCGGCGTCGACGAGCTCGGCGCACACGGCCTCGCCACCGCGCACGAGCACGAAGCGGCGTTCGGCGAGGAACAGCGCGTCGCCGCCGAGCCGGCCGACGAACGCGACCTCTTCCGGGTGACGGCCCGTGTTCTGCTCGAACACGATCGGCGGCCGTAGCGACTGCGCGTGGACGAGCTGCTCCGTTATGCACGCGTGTGACAGGGCTGTGAGCGTCGGGTTCATGGTCGATCCGAGGGCATGCGTGGGGGGAGGAGGCAGTCGGCGCAGGCCCTTGGGCCGCGTGCTGGCGCGTCTTTCACCGACTCGCCCCGACAAAAGGCGCCGCCGACGGAAAGACGGGCGGGCCATCGGGGCAAGGGGTGGCCATGAACCCGTTCCTGACGTGTCGGACCTTCGTCGCCCTGGCGATGCCCTGCGGGCTCGCCGCGCAACTCCCCGTCGCCGTGCTGCTGTAGGACATCAACACGGTGCCGACCGTGTCGCTCGATGGTGGCTCGTGCCTCCGATCACCGGTGGTGCTGACGGCGTCGCTCCCGGGTTTCCTTGGGTCCTCGGTCGACGACGACTTCGGCCGCGAGCTGACCTTCGTCGACATCGGCACCGGCGCGCCGCTCGTGCAGCGCTACGACACATGGGCGGGCCCAGGCGGCGGGGACCCGCAGGAAGTCACCGTGATGCCGAACGGCGCGGCGGTGTTCGTCGGCGACGACCCGGACGAAGGCCGCGAGCTACGTCGTTGGACGCAGGCCGGCGGCGTGGAGCTCGTCGGCACGGGCGACGGCCCGCTCGGCCTCTCGTTCGTCGACCTGTTCTACGCGCCGTCGCCACACGACTTCGTCACCGGCGTCTGCGTCGAGAAGACCGGCTCCTACACCGAGCGCGCCAGCCTGATCACGACCGACGGCCAGACGGTGCAGACGATCGCGCAGTGGGGCGACGTCGCGATCGGCACGTTCGAGGGCTTCTGGCGGCGGCACGTGCAGGGCGACGACGACGGGCTGATCGCCTACTACGACGGCTACATCTGCATGTCCGTCGACGACGGCACCCACGGCCGGGAACTCGCGATCAGCGACTTCACCGTTCCGGGAACGGACCTGCTCGACCTGGTTCCGGGCATCGTCGGGTCGGATCCGTACGGCCTGACCGTCGCCGGCGACGTGCTCTACATGGGGGCGACGCTCGCCACCGTCGGCACGGAGGTCGCGCGCTACGACGGCACGTCGGTCGTGGCCGCGACGGACATCCACCCGAACGGCGGCTGCGACCCGCGCCACCTGACCGAGTGGCAGGACTCGCTGTGCTTCTCGGCGGACGACGGCGCGAGCGGGCGCGAGCCGTGGATGATCGATGCGAACGGCGCCGTTTCCCGGATCGCCGACCTGGCGCAGGGAGCCGGGAGCTCGGATCCACACGACTTCTCGAACCTCGGCGCGACGCTCGCCTGGACCGCGGACGATGGCTCGGGCTTCGAGCTGTTCACCAAGACCGGAACCGGCGCGCCGGTGAAGTACGAGTTCCAGCCGGGTCCCGGCGGGGGCGATCCGAGCAGGGTCGTCGCCGGCGGCGGATCGTGGTTCACGGCGGCGACCGCACCGACCGGCGACCGGCAGCTCTACGAGTCGACGGATCAGGGCGGCAGCTGGCTCTTGCGCACGACGGCGCGCGCCGGCCAGGGCGGCGTCGACCCGCGCGAACTCTCGTGGATCGACGCGATCGGCAAGCTCCTGTTCCGCGGCAGCGACGACACGCACGAGGACGAGGCCTTCCTGTACGACGCGGGCACCGGTGTCGTCACGCTGGTCGAGCTCAACGGCGCGACGACCGGCACGGCCGCGTCGGGCGCTGGTGGCAGCGGCTTCACCTACTCGAACGGGCGCACCTATTTCCAGGCGACCAACGGCGTCACCGGCGGCGAGCTCTGGCGCAGCGACGGTACGGCGGCGGGCACCGAGCAGGTGGCGGACCTGAACCCCGGCCTGACGGGCTCGCTGATCGACCATATCGTCGAGCTGTCCGACACCAGGCTCGTGCTGGTCGCCGACGAGGTCGGTGTGACCGGTAAGGAGCTGTATTCGTTCGACACGGCGACCGAGATCCTCGAACTCGTGAAGGACATCCGACCCGGTCCGCTCGGCTCGAACCCGATCGACGTGTTCGGACCGGTGGTGCTGCCGGTGCTGCCGGCGGGGCCGCGGCTGTGCTTCCGCGCCGACGACGGCCTGCACGGTCGAGAACTGTGGGTGACCGACGGCACGACGCAGGGCACGTTCATGCTCGGGGACCTGAACCCGGCGTCGGCGCACGCGCACCCTCGCTACTTCGCCCAGGTCGGGAGCGTCCTGGTGTTCAGCGCCAACGACGGCACGCACGGCGAGGAGCTCTGGGCGACGATCGGCGGGGCGCCCTATCTCGTGCGCGACATCTTCCCCGGCTCCTCGAAGGGCGCCTACCTGCAGACGAGCGCGACCGCGATCCCGTTCGGCCCCGGCACCCAGACCGAGTACCTGTACTTCGGCGCGCACGCGCCGGGCGAGACCGGCCTGTGGCGCACCGACGGCATGACGGCCGAGTCGGTGGTCACGCTGCAGCCGGGCAGCCTGCTCGGGCTCGCGACCAACCTCGCGAGCTACCGCGGCGAGGTCTACTTCCAGATGCAGGACGGCCTGTCGGGCGCGGAGCTGTGGAAGAGCGACGGCACGCCCGGCAACGCGACCTTCGTCGCGGACATCGATCCGGGCGGTCCCGGCTCGAACCCGCGCATCCTGACCGTCGCCGGCGATCGGCTCTTCCTCGTCGCGAACCAGGGCAGCCAGACGTCGCTCTTCGCCTACGACGGCGCCGCACTGACGCGGCTGGACATCGGCCTCGCGCCGTCGCACCCGGGGCCGCGCGAGCTCGTGCCCCACGGCGACGTCGTCTTCTTCGAGGGCGGCGGCGGGGAGCTCTGGGTCAGCGACGGCACCGAGAGCGGCACCCGCCAGACGCCGGAGTTCCGGCTCGGGCCGAACGGCCCGATGATCCGCGACATCTCGGTCGCCGGCGGGCAGGTCTGGGTCTCGGCCGACGACGGCGTGCGCGGCATCGAGGCGTATCTCGTGCACACGACGCTGCCGGCTACCGCGACGTCCGGCACGCCGTGCGGTCCGGACCAGCCCTCGCTCGCCGCCGCCCCGCCGACGCTCGGCGAGGACCTCGAGCTGTCGGGCACCGCGCCACAGGGCACGTTCGGGCTGATCGCGATCGGCGATCCGCCGATCGGTCCGCGCCTGCCGCTGTTCGGCTGCGGCGTGCAGGTCGACCCGATCGGCGCGATCATCGCGCACGTGTTCGTGAGCGTGGCCGGCGGGCCTTGGACGTTCACGACCCAGCTGCCCGCGACCGCGAACCTCGCCAACGTGACGATGGCCGCGTGGGTGCTGTTCCTGCCCGCGAACGCCTCCGACCCGGCGCAGGCGAGCAACGGCGTGCTGCTGCGGCTCGGGCGCTGACGCGCGTTTGCAACGGCTCAGCGGCCAGCCGCGTCCATCGCCGCGAGGATCGTGCGCAGCGGCGCGAGCTGCTCGCTGCGCTCGCCGAGCGTCGGCGCGAGCACGTCGATGGTCGCCGTGACTTCGCGCCGCGCGTCGCCGGGCCGGCCGAGCACGCGCAGGCCGAAGCCGAGCGCCTCGGCGCCCCGGATCAAGGCGCCGGAGCGGAACGCGTGCTCCCTGCGGCCGAGCGGCACCCCTTCGAGCAGCAGGTCGACGCCTTCCTGGGTGCGCTGGGTGCCGACGAGCAGGCGGCCGAGTTCCAAGCGGAGTTCGTTCGTCAGCAGGTGCTCGCGCCCCGGATCCTCGACGGCGATCTCCAGGGCCTCGCGCAGGAGCTGCTCGTGCTCCCCGAGCTCGTCCTCGTATGTCAAGACGCCCGCGAGCTCGGACATCGTCTGCACGACGCGAAGGCCGTCGCCGAGCACCCGGCGCTGGTCGGCCAGCGCTTCGCGAGCCGCGGCGATCGCGGCGTCCCGTTCCTCGCCGGTGGTGATTCGCGCGCGCTGCAGCGCGAGCTCCTTCCGGAAGAAGATCGTGCGGTGGTGGTCGTCGTCGAACGCGTCGCGACACACCGCGACGGCCTCCTCGAGCAGCGCGGCAGCCTCGTCGGCCGCTCCGGCACGCGCCAGCAGCGTCGCGAAGTTGCCGAGCGTCGTCGCCAGCGCCGGCGTGCGCTGGTCGTTCGCGCGCATCGCCGCGAGGGCCGAGCGGAACAGCCGCTCGGCCTCGTCGTGCCGGCCCATCGCGTCGAGCACCGTCGCGAGCGTGCCCTCGGTGATCGGCACGTTGACCGCCGCGATCTCGCCGGCGCCGCGTCCGAACGTCGCGAGCGCGCGGCGAAGGCTCGCCTCCGCCTCGGCCGGCCGGCCCCTGGCGTATTGCGCCACGCCGAGGTGCGACCAGGCGCCGCCGAGCACGACGACGTGCTCCTCGCCGAGGTGCTCGCCGAGCCGCGTGGCCTCGCGGGCGGTTCGCTCGGCGTCGTCGAGGTCGCCGGTCGTGACCAGCAGGCGGCTCAGATGACCGAGCAGGTGGGCGAGCTGCATGTCGTCCCGGACCGGGCCGCGATACAGCGCCACTGCGCGCTCGTACTGCGCCCGCGCCTCGTCGTGCGCGCCGGACTCCGCGAGGATGCGACCGAGCGTGTGTCGCACCGACGCCTCGACGCCGGGTCGTTCGGCGAGTCGGTCGACGCGCGCGAGCGCGAGGTCGATCGCCCGGCGGATCGTCGGCGGCTCGCCGCCGCTCTGGTCGGGAGAGGCCTGCACGAGCACCTCCTGCAGGAACTCGCGCGCGCCGAGCGCCTGGTCGCGTTCGAACGCCGCCTGCGCCGCGTGGCGCAGCGAGACGACGGTCGCCACGGCGAGCGCGACCACGACGACGGCCGCCGCGGCGACGACGACCGCGTGCCGCCGCGCGAAGCGACGCAGCACGTAGAAGGCGCTCGCCGGCCGGGCGACGATCGGCTCGTGCCGGAGCCAGCGGCGCACGTCGGCGGCCAGCTCCGCCGCCGACGCGTAGCGCCGGCCGCGCTCCTTCGCGAGCGCGCGGCCGGCGATCGTCTCGAGGTCGCCGCGCAGCCGGCGG
>CALKYL010000413.1 GCA_938003515.1 uncultured bacterium | reverse complement strand
GCCAGCGCCTCGGCGCGGCCAGGAGTTGCTGCTTGTCGCGCCCCGGCCCGGGCACCCGGCACTCGGCGACCGCCGCCCCCGCCGCCGCCAGTCCCTGGCGCAGCGAGCGCGCGCGCGGGTAGCCCGGGCCCTCGTCCCACGCGCCGCACAGCAAGACGCGCCGGCTCACGCGTCGCCGCCGTCGCCCCGCTGGGCGAGCCCCTGGAAGCGCAGCGCGGCGATCTGCTCGGCGATCAGGCCGAGCGCGAACAGCAGCATCGCCTGCGTCAACAGCAGCACGGCCATGTTCGTGAACCGGCCCTCGTTCCACCACGTGTGCAGGTACCACGCGACGCCGAGGGCGCCGGTGACCGCCGAGGCCGGCAGGAACACGCGCAGCGGCGCGAACATCGTCGCGATGCGGAGGATGATCAGGAAGAAGCGGCTGCCGTCGGCGAGCAGGCGCACGTGGCTCTTGCCCCGGCGCTGCCGCACCTGGAACGGGTGGAAGCCGACCGACCAGCCGCCGCGCAGCATCGACATCGTGATCGTCGTCGGGTAGCTGAACGTGTTGGGCAGGAGCCACACGAGGCTCTTCGCGACGTCGGCGCGCAGCAGCCGGAAGCCGCTCGTCAGGTCGGGGATGCGGCGGCCCGACACGTAGCTCGCGAAGCGGTTGTAGACCTGGTTGGCGAGGTTGCGGTGCACGCTGCCGCCGCGGCCGCCGCGGGACGCGACAACCATGTCGTGGCGGTCCGCCATCGCCATCATCGCCGCGAGCTCGTGCGGCGGGTGCTGTCCGTCGCCGTCGAGCAGCAGGATCCAGTCGCCCTTCGCTTCGCGGATGCCGCGCTTGACGGCCGCGCCGTTGCCGAGACCCTCGGCGTGCGACACGACGCGCGCGCCCCTGGCGCGGGCCAGCGCGGGGGTCGCGTCGCTCGAGCCGTCGTCGACGACGACCACCTCGTGGAACTCGAGCGCCTGCGCCGCGAGCACCTCGTCGAGCTCGTCGAGCAGGCCGGGCAGGTTGAGCGCCTCGTTGCGGGCCGGGATCACGACCGACAGCCGCCTCACGCGCCGCCGCGACGGCGGCTCGGCGAGCGCGACGACCGGATCCGCGGGCGCCGCCGGGGCGGGCGCGGCCGGCAGGTCCCCGGCGGCCATCAGCGAGGCCAGCGCGTTCGGACGGACCTCGAGCTGCGAGGGCTGCATCTGCACGGACTCAGTCTTGGCCGACATCGCCCTTGCTATCGGCAGTCGGGCCCGCCGACCTCATGGCGGATCGCCCCGAAACGCGCGACGCCCGCGCACGGCAGGAAGCCGCGCGCGGGCGTCGTCGCGGGCGCGCTCAGGCCGCGCCCGTCAGGCCGCGTGCATCACTGCACGACGACCCAGGTGTTGCCGTCCTGCGCCGTCGTGTTGGCGGCGACCGGCGAGCTCATGAACGCCGAGGCGGTCGCGGCGTAGGCGGCCGAGAAGGCCGGCACCGTGCCCGCGGCGTTGCTGTAGGTCGTGACCGCGCCGTTCGTCGCGAGCACGTCGCCCGCCTGGTTGATGAAGAACGAGCGGTTGCCGCTGTTGCCGAACACGGCCGGCCACGCGTAGCAGCACCACAGCACCTCGGCCTGGCCGGCGTCGACGCCGTTGTCGTTCGCGACGTCACCGCCGGTCGCGTCCTCGGGGATGCCCGCCGCCGTCGGGCCCGGGAGGAACATCTGGAAGACGTAGCCCGAACGCGAGACGCGGCTCGCCGTGTTCGCGGTCGTGCCGATGTTGCCGAACGCGGCCGACAGGACCGGCGGGCTGATCGACTGCGCGCTGCCGCGGATCGCGGTGCGGCCGGACAGCTCGCCGAAGAAGCCGTACTCGCCCTGGCCGTTGCTGTTGGCGTCGATGACGCCGGACGCCTGGCACTGCGACTGGCCCGACGAGATGTTCTTCAGCGTCGCGATGGCCGCCGACTCGTTGGCGTTCAGGCGTGCGCTGAGGAGGTTCGGAATCGCGATCGACGCGATGATGGCGATGATCGCAACGACGATCATCAGCTCGATGAGGGTGAAGCCCTGTTCCCGCTTGGACATTTGGTTCTCCGTGACAACCTTTCAGATATGGCGACCGACACGGCCGCCGTTCGTTTCCCCTTCTCTTCCTTCCGAGGCCGCCGTCAGCGTCCAGGGGACGCCGGCACCGGCTCGGTGAGCCCGATGAACCGCGGGTCCTCCGCCACGTCCGACCAGGCTTCCGCTTCGTCTCGAAGCATCCGCCTCACCTCGGTCGGCCGGGACTCGGTAGCACGGCTCAAGAGCTCGAAGCACGTATCGACGTCCCCCTGCCGCAACTTGAGCCGGGCGAGGTGGTAATCCGCGATCGGGAGCTCCTCCCGGACGGCGAGCAAGAGCTCGCCCGCCTGGTCGAACAGCCCGAGCTCGAGGTATTCCCGGCCCGCTTGCAGCCGTGCCATCGGCATCGCGGCGCCGTCGCGCAGGACCGGGTCGAGCCGCGCGATCGCGTCGGCGCGCCGGCCGAGTTCACGCAGGATCGTCGCCTCCTCGAGCGCGCGCTGGTGGCCCCAGCGGGCGTCGAGAGCCTCGCCGTGGCTCGCGAACACGGCCAGCGCGCGCTCCCGGCTGCCCGCCTTGGCGAGCATGCGCGCCTCGTTGAACGCCAGCACGTCGAACTGCTCGTCCTCGCAGTCGTCGCACGCCCGGGCCTGCCGGTAGCAGTCGGCGGCTTCGAGGAAGCGGCCGCGCAGCATGTGCGCGAAGCCACGGAACTCGGCGGTGACCGCGAGCCCGGGCTGCAGCCGCTCCACGTCGGCGAGGTGGCCGACCGCGGCGTCGATGAGCGCTTCGCGCTCTTCGATGCGCGCGCCGTCCCGGTCGTACTCCGGGATCGTGTAGGCCATGCGGAGCTGCACGTCCGCGCTGCTCAGCATGGTCAGCACGTCGGCTTCGGCGCTCGTCGTGCCCCACCAGACCGCGATGCCCGCGAGCATGATGCTGGCGCCGCTGTAGAGCGCGCCCCGCTGCGTGATTTCTCTCATGGTTCCCCTTCGTCGGACGCGGCGATCAGCCGCCGCCGGACAGCTTCTCCTGCAGCTTGAAGATCGGCAGGAACACCGCGAGCACGATGCCGCCGACGACGACGCCCATGATCGCGATCATGATCGGCTCGATCATCGACGTGAGTCCCTTGACCTCCGCCTCGACCTGCTGGTCGTAGAACTCGGCGATCTTCTCGAGCAGCGCGTCGAGCGCGCCCGATCGCTCGCCGATCGCCATCATCTTGACGACCATCGGCGGGAAGACCGTCGACTTCATGAACGGCTCGGACAGGCTCTCGCCGTTCCTCACGCTGTCGCGCGCGCGGTCGACGATGCCGGAGATGACCAGGTTGCCCGCCGTGTCGGAGACGATCTCCATCGCGCCGAGGATCGGCACGCCGCTCTTGACCAGCGTCGCGAAGGTGCGCGCGAAGCGCGACAGCGACACCTTCTTGAACAGCACGCCGAAGACCGGCAGCCGGAGCATGACGGTGTCCTTGATGTAGGCGCCCTTCTTCGTGCGGCACGCGACGACGATGCCGAAGATCGCCGCGGCCATGCCGCCGAACATCAGGTACCAGTAGTCGCGCATGAAGAACGCGGCGTCCATGATCGCGACCGTCAGCCCGGGCAGCTCGACCTCGAGCGACTCGAACACCGGCTTGAACGACGGCACGATGCCGATCATCAGGAACGACGCGATGCCGATGACGAGCACCAGCGAGATGACCGGGTAGGTCATCGCCGACTTGATCTCGTTGCGCAGGTGCGCGGCGGCCTCGAGGTACTCGGCGAGGCGCGTCAGGATGATGTCGATCTGGCCGGACACCTCGCCGGCGCGGATCATGCTGACGTAGATGTGGCTGAAGACCTTCCGGTGGGGCTCCATCGCCTTGGACAGGTCGGAGCCCGACCGGATGTCCTCGACGACCTTGTCCAGGCAGAACGCGAACCCAGGGCTCTCGGCCTGGTCGGCCAGGATCTCGAGCGCCTCGAGCATCGGGATGCCGGCGGACAGCATCGTCGACAGCTGACGCGTGAAGACCTCCAGCTCGCCCTTCTTGCACCAGGCGCGCTTGGCCATGGCCCTCTTGCCGCCCGCGGGCTTCTGGAACAGCCCGCCGAGGCCGCCGGCCTTGTTGACCTCGAGCGGCGTCAGGTTGCGGCGGCGCACCTCGGCGACCGCCTCCGACTGCGACGCCGCAGAAAGCGCGCCCTTGACCAGCTTGCCGGTCGCGTCCCGCGCCTCGAACTTGAACTTGGTTGCCATTGGTCCCTTCTCCCGTTCCTCCGCCGAGCGACGCGCCGCGGCGCGTCAGTCCGCCATCGTGGTCGCCTCGACCTCCTGGAGACTCGTCTTGCCGCGCGATGCGTTGAGCAGGCCGCAGCGCCGCAGCGTCAGCATGCCCTCGCTCAGCGCCTGCTTCTTGATGTCGGCGATGTGCGCGCGCTCGACGACCATGCGCTTGACCGGCTCGGACATCCGCATCGTCTCGAGCAGCGCGAAGCGGCCCTTGTAGCCGCCGTTGCAGCGCGGGCATCCGACCGGCTCGTACAGCTCCAGCTCCCGCTCGAAATCCGATTCGAGGAAGCCGAGCGCCAGCAGCGCGTCCTTCGGGATGTCGACCCGCTTCTTGCAGTTCGGGCACAGCTTGCGGCCCAGGCGCTGCGCGCAGATCAGCAGCGACGACGACGCGACCATGAACGGGTCCATGCCCATGTCGACCATGCGCGTGATCGTCGACGGCGCGTCGTTGGTGTGCAGCGTGCTGAGCACGAGGTGGCCGGTTAGCGCCGCCTTCACGGCGATCTCGAGCGTCTCGTGGTCGCGGATCTCGCCGAGCAGCACCACGTCGGGGTCCTGACGCAGGATCGAGCGGAGCGCGGCGCCGAACGTGAGCCCGGCCTTCGGATTTACCGGCACCTGGTTGATGCCCTCGAGCTGGTACTCGACCGGGTCCTCGACCGTGACGAGGTTGATGTCCGGCGAC
The DNA here is from genome assembly GCA_938003515.1 of uncultured bacterium. The sequence goes on along the minus strand of CALKYL010000413.1, from coordinate 2,297 downwards.
GCGATGTGCTGCACCGCGGAATAGAGCGTCGTCGACTTGCCCGAACCCGTCGGACCCGTGACGAGGATCATCCCGTAGGGCTGCGCGCAGGCCCACATGTAGTCCTCCATCGACTTCTCCTCGAAGCCGAGGGACTTGATGTCGAGGGCGAGGTTCGACGAGTCGAGGATGCGGAAGACGGTCTTCTCCCCCCAGACGACCGGCAGGATCGAGACGCGGAAGTCGACGGCCTTGCGGCCGATCTTCATCTGGAACTTGCCGTCCTGCGGACGCCGCTTCTCGGCGATGTCCAGCTTGGACATGATCTTGATGCGCGAAGTGATGTTGTTCTGCATCCGCTTCGGCAGCGTCATCGCCTCGGCCATGCTGCCGTCCTTGCGGTAGCGGACGATGACCTTCTTCTCGAACGGCTCGATGTGGATGTCGGACGCGCCCTGGTTGCACGCGTCGAGGATCATCTTGTTGACCAGCTTGACGACCGGCGAGTCCTCGTCGCTGATCGCCGAGAGGTCGGTGCCCTCCTCTTCGAGGTCGTCCTCCTTGAGCGAGACGTCGGCGTCGTCGAACGAGTCGAGGATGCCGTTGACGCTCTCGGACTCCTGCTGATAGCTCTTGTTGCGCGTGCGCTCGATCTCCTCCTCGGTCGAGACGACGAGGCGCAGCTGGCAGCCCGTGACGATGCGGATGTCGTCGAGCTTCAGCACGTCGAACGGATTGGCGACGGCGATCGTGATGAACGAGCCGATCTTGTCGACCGGGAACACGCCGTAGTCGCGCGCGACGTCCTCGGGGACCGAGTCGAGCACCTCCTTGTTGAGGCTGAGCTTCGACAGGTCGATCGGCGGGATGTTCGCCGACTTGGCGATCAGCGCGACCAGCTCCTGCTCCGTCGCGACGCCCTTCTTGACGAGGACCTCGGTGAACGGGCGTCGCTGCGACTGCGCCTCGGCGAGCAGCGTGTCGCCGAGATCGCCCTCGAGCTTGCCGGCCTTCTCGAGGATCGCGCGCAGCTTCTTGGCGAACTGCGACATGATCAACGCGCCCGTCGGCTGGATCCGGCTCCGTGGCGCTCCATCAGGCGCATGAAGTCGGCCTCGTCGGTCGTGTGCTCGAGGGCGTCCTCGTAGCTGATCGTCCCGCTCCGGTAGAGCTCGAACAGCGACTGGTTCATCGTCTTCATCCCGACGGCGCCGCCGGTCTGGATGATCGACATGATCTGGTGCGCCTTGTTGTCGCGGACGAGGGCGCGGATCGCCGGGTTGGCGATCATGACCTCGGCGGCGAGCACCCGGCCCTTGCCGTGCAGGCGCGGCACGAGCTGCTGGCAGACGACCGCCTGCAGCGTGAACGACAGCATCGTGCGGATCTGCTGCTGCTGGTGCGCCGGGAACACGTCGACGATTCGGTTGACGGTCTGCGTGACGTCGGACGTGTGCAGCGTCGCGAACGTCAGGTGACCCGTCTCGGCGAGCGTCAGCGCCGCCTCGATGGTCTCGAGGTCGCGCATCTCGCCGACGAGCACGACGTCGGGGTCCTGGCGGAGCACCGACTTGAGCGCCTTCTCGAAGCCGTGCGTGTCGCCGCCGACTTCGCGCTGGTTGATCAGGCAGCCCTTGTTCCGGTGCAGGAACTCGATCGGGTCCTCGATCGTGACGATGTGGCCCTGCCGCTGCTCGTTGATGTAGTTGACCATCGACGCCAGCGTCGTCGACTTGCCCGAACCCGTGGATCCGGTGCAGAGCACGAGGCCGCGCGGCAGGTTGCAGATCCACTCGCAGACCTTCCGCGGCAGGCCGATCGTCTCGAAGTCGAAGACCTCGAACGGGATCACGCGGAGCACCGCCGCGACCGTGCCGCGCTGGATGAACGCGTTCGTGCGGAAGCGTCCGAGGTTGGCGACGCCGAACGAGAAGTCGAGCTCGAGGTTCTTCTCGAACTTCGCGACCTGGTCCGCGCCCAGCACCGAATAGACCAGCTTCTTGGTCGCCTCCGGCATCAGCGGCTCGTACTCGGTGTCGATCAGCTTGCCGTCGACACGGATCCGGGGCGGCGAACCCACGGAAATATGGAGGTCGGAACCACCGCGCTGAACCATCAGGTTCAGCAGCTCTTCCATCGAGACCATCGTGTCGCGCTCCTGTGCTCGACCAGCCGGACGGCTGGCCGGTGGGTCTATCGGCGCGCGGGGCGGCGGGCATTGAGGCCAGCGCGGCCAGGAGCCCCGGAACGGATCCGCCGAGGAGTCCGCCGACGGATCCGGGCGGCCGCGGCGCGGTGCCCGCGCACACGCGGCGGCC
>CALKYL010000412.1 GCA_938003515.1 uncultured bacterium | reverse complement strand
CGCCCCCCAGGAACCGACGGCGCGGGAGCCGGCGCCCGCCGCGACGCGGAAGGCGGACCTGCAGCGCGCGAGCGACGACCTGCAGCGCGCCCGCGCCGAGCTCGCGGCGGCGCGGCGGGACCTCGCGCGCCTGCGCGCCCAGCTCGACGCGGCGCTGGACCGGCTCGACGAGACGTTCGAGCCGCAGCGCGAACGCAACTGCTCCCCGTCGCGCGGCCGCGCGCTGATGTCGCACTACCAGTGGCTGCGCGGCGAGGGGCACGCGGACCGCGCCGAGGGCGCGCTCGCGAAGATCGTCGACCAGGTCGGTGACGACCACGGCCGGCTCAACAGCGTCGCCTGGGACCTGATGACCGACAAGGCGACCGCCGGTCGGTTCGACGAGGTCGCGCTCGCGATGTCGAAGCGCATGCTGCGCCAGGGCGCCCGCATGGCGCACAACCACCTCGACACCGCGGCGCTCGCGCACTTCCTCAACGGCGAGGTCGAGCGCGCGATCGCGCTGCAGCAGCAGGCGATCGCCAAGGGCGGCCGCGGCGACGACTACCGCCGGCGCCTGCGCACCTACGAAGCCGCGATGGCGGCGGTCGCCGAGGCGCGCGGACGCGCGGGCGCGGCGTCGCCGCCCGCGACGATGGTCGCGAGCAAGGACGAAGAGTAGCCGCGCGCGCGCCGGGTGCCCGATGCGGGCCCGGGGCCCGCATCAGCGCAGCGAGCGCAGCAGCGCGGCCAGCTCCTCGGCGACCCACGCGTTGCCGGCGGGGGTCATGTGGACGTCGAACCAGCGGACGGCGAGCGCGGGTTCGGCCTGCACGCGCTCGACGTAGCGGCTGGCGAGGTCGAGCGTCGGCACGCCGACGTCCCGGGCCCGTTCGAGCACCGACAGCGCCGGGCCGGTCGGTCGTTCGCCCTGCAGCAGCAGGACCAGCTGGGTGTCGTGGCGCCGGCACGTCGCGGCGAGGCGCTCGACCAGCAGCGCGCCGAGTTCGGCGGTGCGGCCGTGCAGGTGGTGCACCGGGACCTGCTTCTCCTCCTCGAACCACCAGGCCCGGTCGGCGCTGGCGAACAGCACGTCGAGCAAGGCGGAGTGTCCGAGCAGGTTCTTCCAGGCCGTGTCGGGGTCGTCCGGTCGGGGCGTGTGGTCGATCGGCACGCCGCGCAGCTCGATCCGGCCGTCGACGAGGTCGAACCACGGCACCGGGGTGTAGCGGCGCGAGTACGCGCACCGGGCGAGGTCGTCGGGGATGAACGACGCGACCAGCGTCGCCGGCCGGAAGCGGCGCAGGAGGTCTTCGCCGCGCAGCACGATCTGCACGAAGCTGTAGCCGAACACGCCGCCGTTCTTGACCGGACGGCCGAGGCGGCGCTCGAGCAGCGCCGGCCAGGACGCGTCGTCGTCGACCTGGTCGCCGAACGTGAACGAGTCGCCGACGGCGACCACGAGCGGGCCGTCGGGGGCGGGCGCGTCGCCGTTCTCGCGTATGCCCTCCTCGTCGATCGAGACCATCGTGCCCCAGTGGTTGTCGCGGCTCCGGAAGCCCGGCAGCGGCGCGTAGCCGAGCAGGTCGTCGAGCCGCGCGGGGTAGTTGCGCTTCAGCAGGCTCGTGCGCAGCTCGCGGAAGCTGCCGAAGTGCAGCGGCGCGCGCCCGATTCGAATGACCAGTTCGGCGAGGAGCAGCAGCGCGACGAGCGGCGCGAGCGCGAACAGGATGCGCCGCCGCAGCGGCAGCCGCCGCCGCGCGGGCCGGGAGCCGGCGGCCACGTCAGGGCCTCGGGACCGACGACGCGGCGGGGGGTGCGGACGGCGGGCGCAGGCGGACGGCTCTCGGCATGTCGTCGATGATGCCGCGGTCGCGCGCACATTTCCCTGCAACGACGGCCGCCGGCGGGTTCGATGCCCGCATGGGCAGCAGCAGCGATCGTCCGGACGTCGTCGTCGTCGGCGCCGGCGTGATCGGCTTGTCGTGCGCGTGGCGGCTGGTCGAACGCGGGCACACGGTCGCGCTGTGGAGCCGGGACGATCCGGCCGACACGGTGTCCGCGGTCGCCGGCGCGATCTGGTATCCCTACCTGGCCGAGCCCCGCGCGCGGGTGCTGGGCTGGAGCCGCGCGACGTGGCGACGGCTGGCCGGGTTCGCGAACGACCCGGCCAGCGGCGTGCGCATGTGCCCGGTCATCGAGGTGTTCGATCGCGCACCTCCCGACGTCTGGTGGCGGGACGCCGTGCCGCGCGTGGAGCCGCTCGCCGCCGGGGACGTTCCCCCGCCGTACGCCGCGGCGATCCGCGTCGACGTGCCGGTCTGCGACGTTCCGGTCCACCTGCCGTGGCTGGTCGCCGGGCTCGCCCGGCGCGGCGTGCGGCTCGAGCGCCGCTCCGTGCGGGACCTCGAAGAGGCGTTCGCCGTCGCCGACACCGTCGTCAACTGCACGGGGCTCGGCGCGGCGGCGCTGTGCGGCGACCCCGAGCTGCGGCCGGTCCGCGGCCAGGTGGTCGTCGTGGAAGCGGCCGGGCCCGACCACGCGTGGATCGACGACACGGCGGCGACGCCGGGCTACGTGATCCCGCGCGGGCGGGACGTCGTGCTCGGCGGCACGGCCCAGCCGGGGGACCGACGGCTCGCGCCCGATCCGGCGGACACCGCGGCGATCCTGGCCGGCGTCGCGCGCCGCTTCCCCGGGCTGGCCTCGGCGCCGGTGCGCGCGGTGCGCGTCGGCCTGCGCCCGTACCGTTCGACCGTGCGGCTCGAGCTCGAGCGGCTCGCCGGCGGCCGTCGCCTCGTGCACGACTACGGCCACGGCGGCTCGGGCTACACGCTCGCCTGGGGCTGCGCCGACGAGGTCGCCGCGCTCGTAGCCGGTTGACCGCCGGCCCGGCCGCGGCGACGGTTGCCGGGGATGCGCTCCGTCGCCGTGTTGGTCGCCCTCTCGCTCGCTGGCCTGCTCGCGCAGACCCCGGTCGTGACGTGGTCGGGCCCGACCCAGCGGCTGGCGTCGGCGTCCGTGGCGCCGGGCTCCGGCGGCGGCTTCCGGCTGACCCTCGCGATGGCCGACGACAACGGCAACGGCGCCCTGCCGACCACCTGGCGCCGGTGGTGGCACTGCGAGGTGGGCAACCTGTCGGGCGCCGGCACGCCGCTCGACGTGCGCGTCACCAACGCCGGCTACTCCGACGTCATCCTGCCGGTCTGGTCGCTGTCGGCCGACGGCACGACCTTCGGCGCCTACCAGCGGCTGCCGACGTCGGCCGTGCCGACCGTCGTCGGCTCCACCGAGCACCGCTTCTCCGTCGTCACGCCGCCCGGCGTCGTCGCGATCCGGCTGGCGAAGTACTTCCCGTACTCGGTCGCGGACAAGGACGCGCTGCTCGCGTCGCTCGCGGGCGAGCCGCGCGTGCGCAGCGTCGCGACGATCGGCAGCTCGCTGCAGGGGCGCCCGGTCGAGAAGATCGAGCTCACCGACGGATCGGTCCCGGACGCGCAGAAGCAGCGCGTCTGGATCCACGCCGGCATCCACCCGGCGGAGACCACCGGCTACTTCGTGGTCGAGGGTCTGCTCGCGTGGCTGACGTCGGGCGACCCGTTCGCCGAGGCGCTGCTCGACCAGACGCTCGTCGAGATCGTGCCGATGGCCAACCCGGACAGCGTGTTCCTGGGCAACTACCGCACCAACGCCGCGTCGTCGAACCTCGAGGCCGAGTGGAGCGCGCCGTACGCGTCGCCGCAGCCGGAGGTCGCGGCGCTGCGCACCGCGATCGAGGGCTACATGGGCACGGTCGCGAGCCCCGCGCCGAACCCGATCCGCGTGCTGCTCAACCTGCACGCGACCCACAACGTCGCGTTCCCGTTCCACTTCCGCCACGTCGCGAACGCCTCCTGGACGCCGGGCTGCTCGAGCTGCGGCGTCATCCCGCTCGTGCACCAGCTCGAGAGCGACTGGATCCAGCGCCTCGAGCAGCGCAGCGCGCTGGTCGCGCTCGGCACGACGCAGAACAGCACGCTCGGCAGCCGGCCGTTCGTCGAGTCGATGATGCACGACCGGTGGACCGCCGTGCCGGGCTGGCTCGGCGCGCCCGCGTTCGAGGAGGCGGTGATGGCGATCACCTTCGAGGGCACCTACGGCCGCGGGCCCGACGGCGTGGCGTGGAACACCCCCGACGACTGGCGTCGCGTCGGCCGCGAGATGGGCCGCGCCCTGTTCGACCACCTCGGCCTGTCGCTGGCGGCGACCGCGACGAACTACGGCCAGCCCTGTGTCTCCGCGTCGCTGTCGGCGACGCTCGGACCGCAGCCGGACGGCAGCCACGTCGCGAACCTGACGGTCGTCAGCGCCGCGCCGAACGGGCTGGCGGTGCTCGCGGTCGGGGGCCAACCGCTCGCCGCGCCGCTGCCGCCGCCGTGGCTCGGGTGCACGCTGCTCGCGAGCCCGGACGCCACGGCGCTGCTGCCGCTCGGGCCGGTCGGCATCGGCGCCATCGCGCTGCCGGTGCCGGCGCTGTCGGGGCTGGTCGCCCACCTGCAGGCGCACGCGCTCGACTTCGCGCTGACGCTCGACGCCAGCAACGGCGTCGTGATCGCGAACGGCTACTGACGGGCTCGCGAGACGCCGCTTCGCGTCGGCCGCCGACGCGGGTATCCTGCGCGCCCGGTGAGCTACCGCGTCGAACTGCCGGTCTTCTCCGGGCCGATGGACCTCCTGCTGCACCTGGTGCGGCAGCACGAGGTCGACATCCACGAGGTGGCGATCGCCCCGATCCTCGACGCGTATCTGCGCCACCTGTCGGTGCTGCAGCAGCTCGACCTGCACGACATCGGCGACTTCGTCGTGATGGCCAGCACGCTGATGGAGATCAAGTCGCGCGAACTGCTGCCGAACGAGGCGGTCGAGCTCGAGCAGGAGCTCGATCCGAAGGACGACCTGATCCGGCGGCTGCTCGAATACAAGCGCTACCGCGACCTGGCGCGCGAGCTCGAGACACGCCACGAGCGCCGCGCGCGGCAGGCGAACCTGACGCTGCCGCAGCCGCCCGCGATGCAGCACGTCCAGGACGAAGACCTGCTCGACCTCGGCGAGCTCGGGGTGTGGGACCTGACGTCGGCGTTCGCGCGGCTGCTCGAGGAGATCGGGCAGCAGGGCGCGATGGAGATCGAGGTCGAGAAGCGCGACGTCGGCTTCTACACCCAGCGCCTGCTCGAGATCTTCCGGCGGCGCCGCGAGGTGCTGTTCTCCGAGGTCTTCGAGCTGCGCGAGGGGCGCTACGCGCTGATCGGCACGCTCGTCGCGCTGCTCGAGATGATGAAGCAGGGCTACCTGCGCGCCCACCAGGAGGCGTGCTTCGACGAGATCCGGCTCGCCTTCCTCGGCGACGCGGACGTCACCGCGGACCGCATCCTGGCGGGCATCGCCGCCGACGAGCAGCGCGAGGCCGAGCGTCAGGAGCTTGCGACCGCCGCGGCCGCGCCGCCGCCTCCAGGGGCCGCGGGGCCGGCTTCGCCGGATGCCGACGACCTCGCCGACGCCGACTTCGACGGCTTCGACGAAGACGAGGACGAGGACGAGGACGAAGAGGATCCCGACGGCTGACCGCCGGCGCCGTCCCGGGCTGAAACCCGGCCGCGGATGCGGACCGCGCGCTGGCATCGACGCCCCGGCGCGCGCGGGGCGGCTTCGATCGGGGGACACGGCAGCGCGCGGCTCCGGCGGCTACTTTTGCCTTGGCGGGCCTCGCCGCGCCGCCATGATCGGCGGCGCCGGGCGCAGCCGGCGCGCCGCCCGATTCCATGCCTGCCACACCCAAGTCGCTGCTCGCCGGCATCTTCTGCCTCGGGCTGTCGGTCATCCTGTTCGAGATCGCGCTGACCCGCGTGTTCGCGATCATGATGTGGCACCACTTCACCTACATGGTGATCTCGATCGGCCTGCTCGGCTTCGGCGCGTCGGGCAGCCTGTTGACCGCGACCCACCTCGGCGCGAAGGAGGGCAAGGCGGAGAAGGTGCTCGTCTGGACGAGCCTCGGCTACGGGGTCAGCGTCGTGCTCGCGTTCTGCTTCGCGACCTTCGTGCGCATCGACAGCCTCGCGGTCTGGAAGCGGCCGGAGAACCTGCTCGCGCTGTTCTTCGTCTACCTGATCATCTTCGTGCCGTTCCTGCTCGGCGGCCTCGGCATCGGGCTCGCGCTCACGCGCTACGTGCGGCACGTCAACCGCCTTTACTTCGCCGACCTCGTCGGCTCCGCCGTCGGCGCCGCGATCGCCGTGCTGGCGCTGCGGCAGGTCGGCGCCAGCGCGACGGTCGTCGTCGCCGGGGCCTTCGGCCTGCTCGCCGCGTTCTGCTTCACGTTCCGCGCGCCGCGGCGCTACTTCGTGCTGAGCGGGCCCGGACTGCTGCTGGCGGGCTGGCTCGTGCTGTGGTTCACCGGGCTCGGCGCGGCGATCGGGCTGCCGCGCGTCGAGTGGCGCGTGCCGTACGCGCCGGGCAAGGAGGCGCTCGTGCTCGAGCGCTACATCCAGGACGGTCTCGTCGCCGGCGAGATCGACAAGCTCCACAGCGCGACCGCCGAGGTCGAGGTCGGGCCGAGCGTGCCGGCGCCGCCGATGATCGGCGGTGACCAGGGGCTCGACGACCAGCGCATCGTGACGTCGCGCGGCGTCGGCCAGGACGGGACCGCGCCGACGATGCTGTTCGAAGGCGCCGCGGACCTCGACCGCTTTCCCTTCCTCGACGACACGCAGGCGGCGTCCGCCTATGTCGCGCACCGCGCGGCGGGCCGCACGGAGCACGAGGTCATGGTCATCGGCGTCGGCGGCGGCGTCGACGTCATGGTCGCGCTCGCGAACGGCGCCCGCAGGGTCACCGCGGTCGAGCTGAACACGGCGATGATCGAGATGGTCACCGAGCGTTACGCCGACTACCTCGGCGGCCTGTTCACTCCCGGTGCCCACCCGCTCGCCGACCGCATCGAGCTCGTCAACAGCGAAGGGCGCGCGTGGCTGCGCTCGCACGACGCGACCTACGACGTCATCCAGATGAGCGGCGTCGACTCCTACACGGCGCTGAACAGCGGCGCCTACACGCTGTCGGAGAGCTACCTCTACACGGTCGAAGCCGTCCAGGACTTCTACCGCCACCTCAACGAGCACGGCATCGTCAACTACTCGCGGTTCATCGAGCAGGCGCCGATGAAGTCGCGGGAGACCCTGCGGCTGGCGAACATCGCGGCGACCGCGCTGCGCGAACTCGACGTGCCGGAGCCGGCGCGTCACGTGTGCGTGTTCCAGGGCTTCTCGTGGGCGTCGACGATGGTCAAGCAGAGCCCCTTCACCGACGCCGAGATCGGGGCGCTGCGCGCGTTCGCGACGCGGCAGGGCTTCGTCGGCCTGGTCTTCGACCCGCTGCGGCCGCACGCGGCCGCGGACCGGCTATTCGGCTTCCGGGTCCAGCAACTCCTC
>CALKYL010000411.1 GCA_938003515.1 uncultured bacterium | reverse complement strand
GCGATGCGGCGGCGTTCGCCGGCACGGGCCTCGAGGGGCTGCTTCGCTGCGAGCAGGCGCCGGGTGCGCTCGGCGCCCGCCTCGCGGCGGCGCTCGACGCGGGGCGACGACTCGCGCCGGCCGCGATCGTCGTCGGCACCGACTGTGCTTCGCTCACGCAGGACCACCTGCACGAACTCGCCGGCGCGCTCGCCGGCTGCGACGCGGCGATCGGTCCGGCGGCCGACGGCGGCTTCTGGGGCTTCGGCAGCGCGTCGCCGCGCGCCATCGCGGTGCTGGCGCGACCGGAGCTGCCGTGGTCGTCGGCCGACACGCTGCGGGCCGTGCGCGCGGCGCTGCAGGAGCACGGCCTGACGACCCGGCTCGGGCCGCAGCTCGGCGACGTCGACACGCTCGCCGACCTCGAGGCGGCCGCCCGCGCCGGCACGATCGCGTGGCCGCTCCCGCGGGACGAACGGCGCCATCCCCCGTATCAGCGCCGACCATGACCACGCTCCGCCGCGCTTCGTTGCTGCTGCTGCCGCTGCTCGCGGTCTGCGCCCGCGCGCAGGTTGATCCCCCGCCCGCTCCCGAACCCGCCGCGACCCCGCCCGCCACTCCCCCGCCCGCCGGCGCGCCGTCGATGCACGCCGCGTTCGACCGGCTGCTGCGGGAGCACGTCGCCGACGGCCTCGTCGACTACGCCGCCATCCGCGACGGGGACCGCGACGTGCTGCGCAGCTACCTCGACCGCCTCGCCGAGGTCGACCCGGCCGATCTCGGGCGCGACGCGCGCTTCGCGTTCTACGTCAACCTGTACAACGCGGCGATGATCGAGGCCGTGCTCGACCACACGGCGAAGCGGCCGCAGTGGACGCCCGCCGCCGACGACTTCGCCGTCTTCAAGGAGCCGCGCGTGCGGCTCGCGAAGGGCAAGGTGACCCTCGACCACCTCGAGAACGAGATCCTCAGGCCGCGCTTCGAGGACGCGCGCGTGCACGTCGCGCTCGTCTGCGGCGCCCGTTCGTGCCCACCCTTGCTCCCGCGCGCCTACGAGGCCGCGGACCTCGACCGGGTGCTCGACGCCAACATGAAGGCGTTCCTGCACGACCCGGCGCGCAACCGCATCGACCACGAGACGCGCACCGCGCGGCTCTCGAGGATCTTCGAGTGGTTCGCGGCCGACTTCGGCGGCGAGGCCGGCGTGCGCGCGCTCCTGGCCAGGCACCACGGCGACGCCGTCGCGCGCTACCGGATCACCTACCTCGACTACTCGTGGGAGCTCAACCGCCAGCCGCCGAAGAAGCGCTGAGCGCGCCGGCTCCGGGGACCCCGCGCGTCAGCGTCGTGATCCCGGTGCTCGACGAGGAGCGCGCGCTACCGCACGTGCTCGCCGAGATCCCGAGGGACCTCGCGAGCGACGTGGTCGTCGTCGACAACGGCAGCACCGACCGCAGCGCCGAGGTCGCCGCGCGGAACGGCGCGCGCGTCGTCTCCGAACCCCGGCGCGGCTACGGCGCGGCCTGCCTCGCGGGCATCGCCGCGACCGGCGACGCCGACGTGCTCGTGTTCCTCGACGGCGACCACTCCGACCACCCCGACGAGATGCGCGCGCTGCTCGCGCCGATCCTCGCCGGCGACGCCGACCTGGTCATCGGTTCGCGCATGCTGCGGCGCGAGTCGCGCCGCGCGCTGCTGCCGCAGGCGCGCTTCGGCAACTGGCTCGCGAGCGTCCTGATGCGCGCGCTGTTCGGCATCCGGTGCACCGACCTCGGCCCGTTCCGGGCGATCCGCCGCGACGCGCTGCTCCTGCTCGGCATGCAGGACCGAGACTTCGGCTGGACGGTCGAGATGCAGCTGCGCGCGAAGCTCGCCGGCCTGCGGGTGCGGGAGATCCCGGTGCGCTACCGGGCCCGCATCGGCGACAGCAAGATCTCCGGCACCGTCGTCGGCTCGCTGCGCGCGGGCCGGAAGATCCTGACGACGATCTTCCGCTACCGGCTCCGGCGGCCGCACGTGCCGAGCCCGCCGCTCCGGAACGGGGCCTCGGAGGCCTCGTAGAACGCGCGCCTTCCGCCGGCGCGAACCCGGCCGCCCTCTCCGTCCTCGCCCATGCCCATCCTGCGCCGCTACTTCCGCTGGCTGCACCTGCGCTGGCCCGCCGGCGTCGTCGAGAAGCTGCCGCTGGTCGCCGAGGACGGCTCGACCAACGTGCCCGGCCTCTACGTCGTCGGCGACCTGACCGGCATCCCGCTGCTCAAGTTCTCGGCGGACACCGGCGCGCGCGCGGTGCAGACGATCGCCGCCGACCCCGCGTTCCGCACGGCGCGGGAGAAGCGCGCCGAGGGCAGCTACGACCTGGTGATCGTAGGCGGCGGCGTGTCGGGCTACGCCGCGGCGATGGAGGCCAAGAAGAAGGGGCTGCGCTTCCAGCTGCTCGAGGCGAGCGAGCCGTTCAGCACCGTCGCCAACTTCCCGGCGCGGAAGCCGATCTACACGTATCCGACCGAGATGGTGCCGGCCGGCGACCTGCGGTTCACCGCCGAGGTCAAGGAGCCGCTGCTGGCGGAGATGAAGGAGCAGGTCGAGGCCGCCGGCATCACGCCGAAGCTGCTCCGCGCCGAGTCGGTGCACCGCGTCGGCTCGGAGCTCGAGGTGAAGATCGCCGGCGGCGTGCCGATGCGCGCGCTGCGCGTCGTCGTCGCCATCGGCCGCTCCGGCAACTTCCGCACGCTGGACGTGCCCGGCGAGGACCTCGACAAGGTCTCGAACCGGCTGCACGACCCGAAGGACTTCTGCGGCCAGGACGTGCTCGTGGTCGGCGGCGGCGACTCGGCGCTCGAGGCGGCGATCGCGCTCGGCCAGTGCGGCGCCAACGTGACGCTGAGCTACCGCAAGCCGGAGTTCTCGCGGCCGAAGCCCGACAACGTCGAGCAGCTCGAGCGGCTGCGGCAGGACCCGTCCGCCGACGTCGGCGTCGAGGCGCCCAGCAGCGAACGCGTCGGCACCAGCAGCGGCCCGTTCTACGAAGAGCACCGAAAGCCCGGCGGCATCACGCTCGCGCTCGAGACGGAGGTCGAACGCATCGAAGACGACGCGGTCGTACTGACGAAGAAGGACGGCTCGACCGACCGCATCGACAACGAGGCGGTGTTCCTGATGATCGGGCGCGAGGCGCCGCTCGACTTCTTCCGCAAGAGCGGCGTCAAGATCCGCGGCGAGTGGAGCAGCGGCACCTGGTGGGCGCTCGCCGGCGTCCTGCTGGCGGCGTGGTTCGTCTACCAGTGGAAGAAGGGCGGGACCGTGATCCCGGTCTACGAGGCCTTCCAGAAGCGCGGTTGGTTCCCGTTCGGCATGGAGGACACGTGGACGTCGCTCGGCGGCGCGTTCGCCGACCCGACGACGCTGCTCGGCACGCTGCGCTACACGGTCGGCGACCCCGGCTTCTACTACTCGTTCGCCTACTGCCTGTGCATCGTGCTGTTCGGCATCGCGCGCATCCGCCGGCGCAGGACGCCCTACGTGACGCGGCAGACCCTGACGCTGACCGCGATCCAGGTCGTGCCGCTGTTCCTGCTGCCCTACGTGCTGCTGCCGTGGATGGGCTTCAACGGCCTGTTCGACGCCGGCCTCGGCCAGGGCTTCGCCGACGAGTTCTTCCCCCGGGTCGACTACGGCTCGGGCCGCGAATACTGGCGCGCGTTCGGCTTCGTGCTCGCGTGGCCGCTGTTCATCGGCAACGTGTTCACCTCCGAGCCCCTCTGGGGATGGCTCCTGCTGTCGCTGGTCCAGACGTTCGTGATCATCCCGCTGATCGTCTGGAAGTGGGGCAAGGGCGCCTACTGCGGCTGGATCTGCTCGTGCGGCGCGCTCGCCGAGACGATGGGCGACCAGCACCGGCACAAGATGCCGCACGGCCCGACCGCGAACCGCTGGAACGTCGTCGGTCAGGTGTTCCTGGCCTTGGCGCTGCTGCTGTTCGTGCTGCGCTCGCTCGCGTGGGCGTTCCCCGGCAGGGGCATCGGCCGCGCGTTCGACCTGCTCCATCACGACATCCCGCTGCTCAACTACGCGTGGTTCGTCGACCTCTTGTGGGCGGGCGTGCTCGGGGTCGGCTTCTACTGGTTCCTGAGCGGCCGCGTCTGGTGCCGCTTCGCCTGTCCGCTGGCGGCGCTGATGCACGTCTACGCGCGCTTCTCCAAGTTCCGCATCTTCGCCGAGAAGAAGAAGTGCATCTCGTGCAACGTGTGCACGTCGGTGTGCCACATGGGCATCGACGTCATGAACTTCGCGAACAAGGGCCTGCCGATGCAGGACCCTCAGTGCGTGCGCTGCTCGGCGTGCGTGCAGTCGTGCCCGACCGGCGTGCTCGCCTTCGGCGAGCTGCGGCCGGACGGCACCGCGCGGCTCGACGCGGTGCCGGCGTCGCCCGTGCGCATGCGCGAACACGCCGCCGCCGCATCCGACTGAGGCCCCCTACCGGAGACCGACGATGTTCCTGCTCGACCTGCTGCGCCGCCGCGACCCGGCCAAGGACCAGCACAAGGACCAGATCCACTACCTGACGACGCTGCGCGGCGTGCTCGGCATGCTGCGCAACCCCGAGGGCACCGAGTCGGTGTTCGACATCGAGGACGGGCTCAAGGACATCCGCGCCGCCGACGGCGTCGTCGCCCGCGTCGCGCAGGATCCCGGCACGGCGGCGCTGATGCGCGAGCGCTACCTCGCGAAGTCGGTCGACATCGCGGAGCTCGAGCGGCTGCCGCCCGGCAGCCTCGGGCACGCGTTCGCCCGGCACATCGTCGACCACGGCTTCGACCCGGACTACTACCGCAAGCTCGACGTCGTCACGGACCTCGACTGGGTCATGATGCGCATGCGCCAGACGCACGACATCTGGCACGTCGTGACCGGCATCGACACCAGCCGCCTCGGCGAGATCGCGGTGAAGGCGTTCGAGCTGGCGCAGACCTGGCGGCCGCTCGCGGCGGTGATCACGTGCGGCGGCATGATGCGCTACCTGATGAAGGACCCCGAGCGGCTGGGCGACGTCATGACGCACATCAGCCACGGCTACCAGCTCGGGCGCCACGCGCGGCCGCTGCTCGCGCAGAAGTGGGAGCTCGGCTGGCGCCGGCCGCTCGCCGACTGGCGCCGCGACGTCGGCCTGCCCGCGACGATGCCGCAGCCCGGCCAGTGGCAGCCGCCGTGCGAGGGGCCGCCGCCCGCGGCCGAAGCGGCGGCGGCGCCGTGAGCCTGCCGCGCGACCTTCCCTCGTTCGACGCGTTCTGGCCCTACTACCTCCGGGAGCACACCTGCCGGCGCTGCCGCGCGTTCCACTACGCCGCCGCGCTGTCGGTGGTCGGGCTCGCGGCCGCCGCGCTCCTGACCTCCGGCTGGTGGCTGCTGGCGCTCGCGCCGCCCGCGGCGTATGGCCTCGCGTGGCTCGGCCACGTCTGCTTCGAGCAGAACCGGCCGGCGACGTGGATCTACCCGTGGTGGTCGCTGCGCGCCGAATGGCGCATGACGCGGCTCGCGCTGACCGGCAGGCTGCGCGCGCAGCTGCCGCCCCGTGGCGCGAACGACCCGGTCGACGCGGACGATCCGGTCGAAGCGGACGATCCGGTCACGGAAGACGCACCGAGTCGCCGTCGCGCACGACCCGACCCGGACCCACCAGCCGGTCGAGCGCCGCCTCGGTGACCGCGCGCACGACGCTGCCGAGCCGCTGGATGCCGAAGCACCGCGCCGTCTCGCGGAGCAGGTCCTCCGCGGCGAGCGCGTGGTGCTGGCGCACGAGCCACGCCATCGCGTGGTCGACCTCGACCGGCGGCAGCTCCTCGGCCGAACGTTCGGCCCGCGCGTCGTCGCCGGGCGCGCGGAAGCCGGCGAACGCGTCGCGCTGCGCGGCGTCGAGCCAGACGACGTCGCCGTCGACGACCGCGTCGGCCGGCAGCGCCTCGCGCGCGCGTTCGCGCACGCGCTCGGTGACGCGCTGCACCTGCCACGCCGCGGCGAGCGCGCGCACGTAGCGGTCGAACACGACCGGCCCTTCGATCTCGAGCACGACCTTCGCCTGCTTCTGCACGAGGTCGAGCGCGACGTCGTCCGTGAACTCGACCGGCGACTGCACGGCCGGCAGCTCGACGGCGCGATACGGGCGCGGCCCGGCCGGGTCCGGCGGCGGTGCCGGGGCCTC
>CALKYL010000410.1 GCA_938003515.1 uncultured bacterium | reverse complement strand
GCTCGCCGGCTGACGCCGGGCGGAGCGCGCGCGCCCGGGCCGGCTCAGCGGCCGTAGATGTGCACGTATTCCTGCCGCCAGATCCCGAGGACCTGGAACGTCTCGCGGTCGGCGTAGAACACCTCGTCGATGCCGGCCTCCTTGGCAGCGCCGGCGACGTCGTTGCCGTCCCACATGATGCGCACGTAGCTCAGCGTGAGGTCCTTCACGTCGGCGTCGCCGGTGCGAACGCCGACCGGGGTCTCGGTGAGGTTGACGTCGAGGGGCTCGACCGTGTGCTGGTAGATCGCGCCGGCGATGCAACCGCCGAGCGGCAGGCAGGCCAGCACGGCCGATAGGCAGAGGACGCGGCGCATGCTACTTCCCGTAGACGACCGTCGTGCGCTTCGTGAACAGACCCCAGAGGATCTGGTAGATGCGCTGGTCGGCGTGCGTCAACGTCGTGATGCCGCCGGCCTCCGCGGCGGCCTTGGTACCGCCGTCGCCCCAGGCGACGAGACCGAGCACGCTGTAGTTGTACGACTCGCCGGTCTTGTCGCCGAGCGTGGTCTCGTTGAGGTCGGTGTCGAGCGGGGTCGTCACGTGGGCATAGAGGCAGCCCTGCAGGGTCGAGGCAGCCACGAGCAGCGCGGTCGCGCAGAGTCTTCTGAGCATGGTTCTCCTTTCGATGGTCCTCATGGACGGGCCGCGGAGGATAGCGAGCACGCGGCCGGTTGCCACGCGTCCGCCCTACGGCGCACGCGATCGGCGCGGAGCCCCGGCGGCTGCTTCGCGTTCGCTCGTGCTGCGCCCGCCCTGACGAGGCACGGCGCCATCGACAGGGCACGGAGGTTGCGGCCGTGATTCGGTGTCACACGGGCTTGTCGCGCGTGCCCGGGTGCGTACGGTTCTGGTCAGACGTCGGGCCGCGCGCGGCCCGATGCGATTCCCGAAACGGTGCCACGAGGATTCCGATGGAAGACAGTCCGCCGGACCGAAGTGAGCCCGCGCGGATTCGGCTCGTCTCGGGCTGAACCACGCGGGCATCGTCCCGACCCCGGCCCGCTCACCGCGACGAGCGCGCCCGGCCGCACCGACAGGGAACCGTGCAGGGAAGACGCGGCGGCCGGCGCCGATGCCGAAGGCAGACCTGATGCGTGAGCGGGCCGGTGCCTTGTACCGGCCGCGCCCCCGCGCCGCCGATCAGCTGACGACCACCCAGACGTTGCCGCGCAGGTCGGTCGTGTTGACCGCGAGCGTCCAACCCGCGGCCCCGACGGTGAACGCCGCGACGCCGAGCGGCGGTCCGAAGCGGCCGCTGTAGAGTTCGCTCGCCATGTTGCACGCGAGCACGTCGCCGCCGTGCGTGATCACGAACGCGCGCCGGCCCGTGCGGCCGTGCTCGATCGGCCACGCGTAGCAGATCCACTCGCGCTCGGCGCGGTCGACGTCGACGCTCGCGTCGATCCCGCCGCCGCACGGCGCCTCGGGCACCCAGCCGCCGTCGACGGAGCGCAGGCAGAGCTGGAACACGTAGCCACTGCGCCGCACGCAGCCGTGCACGACCGTGCCGAACGCGCGCGACATCACCGGCGGCTCGAGCCGCGCGCCGGCGCGCGGACCGCGCGTCGCGCGCATCGGCACCGCGCCGGCGAGCTCGGCGAAGAAGCCGTATTCACCCGTGCCGTCCTCGTCGCAGTCCAGCGCTCCCGATGCCTGCAGCTGCGATTGCGCCGACGAGAGGTTCTTGAGCGTCGCGATCGCCGTCGACTCGTTGGCGTTCAGCCGGCAGCACGGGCCGAAGCGAGGCACCGCGAGCTCCATCAGCAGGAACCCGACGGCCAGCGCCGCACCGGCGAGCGTCGCCACGCGCACCGGCCCGCGCGAGCGGCGGGCATGGCGCCGCAGCGGCCTCGCCGGCGGCACCAGCGGCGGCGGAGGACCCGCAGGAGGGCCCGAAGGAGCGGGCGTCGCCGCGGAGGTACAAGGAGCAGGAGACGGCTGTTGCGGAGCCGGAGTCGGAGTGTCGTCCATCGATACGTTCCCGTCTGGAGTCTCGGCTTCGGCGGTGGCGGCCGCCGCCCCTTTCGGCTCCTGCATCGCGCGGCTCGACGGCGCCGTATCGGAACGAGACGGCGCTATTCTGAGACCGATGTTCTCCGTGCTCCTCGCCGCGCTGGTCCTCGCCTCGTCCCCGACGCCCGCGCAGGATCCCGGCGGCGAGCCGCCGCGGCCCTCGCGCGAGAGCGAACGCGCGCGCCGCGCCGGCGCGGGCTTCCTGGCCGGCAGCGTCGGTCGCGGCGAGACGCGGCGGCCGCCCAACGTGGTGTTCGTGCTGGCCGACGACCTCGGCTACGGCGAACTCGGCTGCTTCGGCCAGGACAAGATCGCGACGCCGCGGCTCGACCGGCTCGCCGCCGAGGGCATGCGGCTGTTGCGCCACTACGCCGGCTCGCCGGTGTGCGCGCCGTCGCGCTGCGTGTTGATGACCGGCCGCCACCCGGGCCACGCCGCGGTGCGCGACAACAAGGAGCACGAGCCCGAGGGACAGTGGCCGCTGCCGCCGGGCGAGCCGATGCTCGGCGAGGCGCTGCGGAACGCCGGCTACGCGACGGGCGCGTTCGGCAAGTGGGGCCTCGGCCCGCCCGGCTCGAGCGGCGACCCGCTGCGGCGCGGCTTCGACCGCTTCTTCGGCTACAACTGCCAGCGCCACGCGCACAGCTACTGGCCGGACTACCTGTGGGACGACGATCGTCGCATCCCGCTCGCGAACGATCCGCCGGTCCCCGGCCACGGCAAGCTGGCCGCCGGCGCCGACCCCGACGACCCGAAGAGCTACGCGCGCTTCGTCGGCAGCGACTACGCCCCGGACCGCATCCTGGCGGCCGCGAAGTCCTTCCTGCGCGAGCACGCCGACGGCCCGTTCTTCCTGTACTACCCGTCGGTGATCCCGCACCTCGCGCTGCACGTGCCCGAGGCCGAAGTCGCCGCATACGCGGGCCGGTTCGAGGAGACGCCGTACGTCGGCGGCAACGGCTACACGCCGCATCGCACGCCGCGCACAGCCTACGCGGCGATGATCTCACGGCTCGATCGCTCGGTGGGCGAACTGCTCGACCTGCTCGACGAGTTCGACCTGCGGGACGACACGATCGTCGTGTTCACCTCGGACAACGGCGCCACGCACAGCCCGGTCGGCGGCACCGACGTCGACTTCTTCCGCTCGTGTGGCGAGCTGCGCGGCCGCAAGGGCTCGCTCTACGAGGGCGGCGTGCGCGTGCCGGCGATCGTGCGCTGGCCGGGCGTCGTGCCCGCCGGCAGCGCGAGCGACCGCGTCACCGGCTTCGAGGACTGGCTGCCGACGCTCGCCGAAATGTGCGCGGCCGACGCGCCCGCCGGCGGCGACGGCATCGCGTTCGGCGCGACGCTGCGCGGCGGCGAGCAGGAGCCCCGGCCGTTCCTCTACCGCGAGTTCGCCGGCTACGGCGGCTGGCAGGCGGTCTGGGTCGGCGACGACAAGCTCGTGAAGAAGAACCTGCACCGCGAGCCGCAGACCGAGCTGTACGACCTGGCCGCGGACCCGGCCGAGGCGAACGACCTGGCAACGGAACGCGGGGCCAGGGTCCGGCAGCTGGCCGCGATCCTCGAACGCGAGCACGTGCCGTCGGCGACGTTCCCGCTGCGCGCGATCGACCGGAAGTAATGCACCGCGGCGACCGTCCTCGGACCGGCTCGGACCCGTGACCCCCTCTCCGAAGACCGCATACGCCGCCGCCGCGATCTGCGCGGTCGGGCTCCTGGCCTGGCTGGCGATGCACGCCGGCGGCGCCTCGGCGCCGCCGAGCGCCGTGCGGACCACGCCCACCGGAGCACGGGGCCGCGGAGACGCCTCGACCAGACACCCAGACCTACGAGCGCACGCGCCGCCGCAGCGCACCGCGGCCTCGGTCGACGGCCCGGAGCCGGCTCCGTGGCTCGCCCATCCGTACGAACTCGCGCTCGAGATCACCGTGCGCGACGAGTTCGGCGTGCCCGTCGAGGGCTACACGCCGGAGCTGGCTCCGGCCGGCGGCGAGCTGCGCCGAACGACCGCGGCGACGGACGCCGACGGCCGCGTCGTCGTGCGCTGGGCAGCGCGGCGGCCGCGCGTCGACGTCGACGTCCGCGATCCGCGCGGACACCGGCGCCTCGTGCCCGTCGCGCACGGCCGCCCGGCGCGCATCACGATGCTGCAGCGCGGTCCTCTGCAGGCGGTCGCGTGGCAGAGCGTGGTGCTGGTCGCCAGCGTGGAAGGCAGCGGGTCGTGCGTCATCCGGGCCTCACGGCCGTCGCGCATGCTGCAGCCGGGCCTGCACCCGCACGCCGTGTTCGCCGAACAGGGGATCGTCCGGCTGCGCGCTCCTGCGAGCACGCTCGACGAGGCCCCGACCGAGCTGGCCGTCGGCAGTTCCATCGTGTCGTTCGACGACGTCGTGCTCGACTTCGGCAAGCTCGGCGTGCGCGGCAGCACGCTGTCGCTGCGCGTGCACGGGTTCGAGCCGCCGTCGCGGGACGCCGACGCCGATGCCGACGCCGCCGCCGACACGGCCGGCCTCGAAGGTGTCGTCTACGGGGAGGACGGCGCGCCGACGGCGCACGTCCCGGTCGCGCTGTTCGGCGCGAGTCCACAGCCGCTCGACCGCGCCGTGACCGACGCCGACGGCCGTTTCACCTTCGCGAGGCTCGTGCCGAACGAGCTGCAGGTGCGCGCCGGCGGCGGCCCCGAGGGCCTCGCGCAGACGACCGTGCGCGTCGGCGAGGGAACGTCGCACGTCTCGCTGCAGCTGCGCCAGGAGCGGTGCGTGCGCGGCGTGCTGCGCCGACCCGACGGCGCCGCGATCGGCGGCGCCCAGATCGAGTGGCACGCGGCGGACGGCACCTGGGCCGACGCGACCACGACCGGCGACGACGGGCGCTTCGTGCTCGCCAACCTGCCGCCGGGCCCCGGCATGCTGCTCGCGTGGGGCGACGGCCGGCTGCCGATCGCGCACGAACCCGGCGTGATCGCCGACGCGGGCGAGGTGGTGCTGGTGCACGACCCCGACGCCGACCGGGCGCTGCGGCTCGCGCCGCGCGCTCCGGACGGGATCGACCTCGCCGGCGTGCAGGTGCTCGCGCGCCAGCTCGCGACCGGCATCGGCGTCGCCGTCGAGGCCCCGAAGCCGCCGGCCGGTGACGCAGCGGCGGCCGCCGCGCCTCCGTGGCGACTCGCCGACGTGCCGCCCGGCCACCTCGACGTCGCGCTCACGCGGCCCGGCTGCGGCCACGTGCCGCTCGGCCGCCACTGGTTCGACGGTCGGGCCGACGTCGACCTCGGCGACGTCGCGCTCCCGGCGCCGGGCCGCGTGCGCTTCGCGTCGCTCGCCGCGGAGCCGCCGGCCGATCTCGGGTTCGAGATCGCGCCGCTGCTGCCCGCGTTCGACGTGGGCATCGAGCCGCTGCGCTCGCTCGCGGACGAGATCCTGCTCGCGCCGGGCGACTACGTGCTGACGTGCCGACGGGGTGAACGCGCGTTGCGCTTCACCCGATTCTCGGTGCGCAGCGGTCTCGTCACGAGCGTCTCCCCGGCCTGGTAGCAACGCGAGCGGCTGCATCTATGATGCGTCGCCCTGCGATCCCGTGCCCACCCACCGATGAACAAGACGCAGACCGGCAAGAACGTGCTCGGCACCGAGCTGAAGCCGTGCAGCACGGCCCCGCGCACCGGCTTCTTCCGCGACGGCTGCTGCAACACGACCGACGAGGACCTCGGCGCGCACACCGTCTGCGCCGAGCTGACCGCGGAGTTCCTCGCGTTCTCGAAGGAGCAGGGCAACGACCTGTCGACCCCGCGTCCCGAGTTCGACTTCCCCGGGCTGAAGCCGGGCGACCGGTGGTGCCTGTGCGCCGCGCGCTGGGTCGAGGCGTTGGAGGCGGGCAAGGCGCCGCGGGTCGTGCTCGAGTCGACGCACGAGCGCACGCTCGAGTTCGTCTCGCTGGCCGCGCTGCAGCAGCACGCGATCCCCGGCTGAACGAGCCCCGGGCCGAACCGGAGCGGTTCTCGCGCCGTCAGCCGTGCGGGACCGGGTCGGCGAACGCCGCGAGCTCGCAGGCCTCGTAGACCGGGCCCTCGATGCACGTGCGCGAATACGGCCAGCCCGCGAAGCGGGGCCCGCGCACCTCGACGGTGCAGCCGTTGCAGACGCCGTAGCCGCACGCCATGTAGGTCTCGAGGCTCAGGAAGCAGCGCAGGCCGCGTCGTTCGCACAGCGCCGCGACCGCGTGCATCATCGGATCCGGGCCGCAGCAGAACACCGTCGCGCCGGGCGCGACCTCGCCGCGATCGAGCAGGTGCTCGAGCAACCCCGTGACCATGCCGCGGAAGCCGTGGCTGCCGTCGTCGGTGGACGCGTGCACGTCGGCGAGCGGCGCGAGGTCGTCGATGCCGGCGAGCGCCGCGCGGTTGCGCCCGCCGAACAACAGCCGCAGCCGGCGGCCGGCGGCCGCGTGCGCGCGCGCCAGCAGCAGGAACGGCGCCAGCCCGACGCCGCCGGCGACGCACACCGGGTCGTCGACGTCGGCCGGGAACGGCCGGCCTAGCGGCCCGGTCAGCGAGCGCCCGGAGCCGGGCGCGAGCTTGCCGAACGCGCGCGTGGCATCGACGACCGGCGTGACGAGGAAGCTGCA
>CALKYL010000409.1 GCA_938003515.1 uncultured bacterium | reverse complement strand
TCAGACGTGTGCTCTTCCGATCTGCGGCGTGGCCGTCGCCGTACGGGTTGTCGACCCGCGCCATCGCGCGGTAGACGCGGTCGTCGTCGAGCAGCGTGTTGGCGGCGGAGACGATCGCCTCCCGGTCGGTGCCGACCAGCCGCGCGGCGCCGGCGGTCACGCCCTCGGGGCGCTCGGTCGTCGTGCGCAGCACGAGCACCGGCTTGCCGAGCGACGGCGCCTCCTCCTGCACGCCGCCGGAGTCGGTCAGGATCAGGTGGCACGCGCGCATCGCGGCGACCATTTCCGGGTAGTCGATCGGGTCGACGAGACGGATCGCCGTGTGGTCGCCGAGCATGCGGTGCGCGACGTCGCGCACGTTCGGGTTGGGGTGCACCGGATACAGCAGCTGCACGTCGCCGCGGTCGGCGAGCTCGCGCAGCGCGCGGCAGACCGACTCGAACGGCGCGCCGAAGTTCTCACGGCGGTGCGCGGTCACCAGCACGAGGCGCCGGTTGCGCGGCGGCGCGAACGGCGCGGTGTCCACCCGCTCGGCGGCCCACAACAGCGCGTCGATGACGGTGTTGCCGGTGACGTGCACGCGGTCCTCCGGCACGCCCTCGCGCAGCAGGTTCTGCGCCGCGCGTTCGGTCGGCGCGAAGTGCAGCCTCGCGATGCGACCGACGAGCACGCGGTTCATCTCCTCGGGGAACGGGTTGTCGAGGTCGCCGGTGCGCAGGCCGGCTTCGACGTGGCCGAACGGGATGCGCCGGTAGAAGCACGCCAGCGCCGTGACCATCACGGTCGTCGTGTCGCCCTGCGCGAGCACCATCGCGGGCCGCTCCTCGGCGAGCACCGGATCGACCGCGGCCAGCATGCGCGAGGTCAGGTCGGCGAGCGTCTGGTCGGGCCGCATCAGGTCGAGGTCGCGGTCCGGCGCGATGCGGAAGAACGCGTGGATCTGGTCGAGCATCTGGCGGTGCTGCGCCGTCGCGAGCACGCGCACGCCGAGATCCGGCAGGTTCTGCAGCGCGTGCACGACGGGTGACAGCTTGACGGCCTCCGGCCGCGTGCCGACGACGACGAGGATCCGGTGGGGTTGGCTCATGCGGTGTCGGCACCACGATGCGCCGTGGCGCGCCGCGGGGCAACCGCGGTCCGGCGTCCATTGTGTTCGCGACCGCCTCTTGCGACGATCGCCCGACCTGCAGATGACCGAACCCCGGGCGAACGTCGATTACGGCGACCTGTACGACGGCTACTGGCGGAGCGCCGACCGCTTCGGCGAGCACTCGTTCGACGACCCCGAGGCGCTCGCGACGGAGATCCTCGACGCGCTCGGCACGGGCCGGATCCTCGACGTCGGCTGCGGCATGGGCCTGCTCGTGCGCACGCTGCTCGGCCACGGGGTCGACGCCTACGGGCTCGACGTGTCGACGGTCGCCGTCGCGCACGCGAACGGGCTCGCGCCCGGGCGCTTCACCGCCGGCTCGATCCTCGCGCTGCCGTTCCCGGACGAGCACTTCGATGTCGTCGTCAGCACGGACTGCATGGAGCACCTGCACGAGCGCGACGTGCCGAAGGCGCTCGCCGAGCTGCACCGCGTCGCGCGGCGCGGCGTGTTCCTGCGCCTCGCGACGACGCCGGACCGCGACGGCCACTGGCACCTGACCGTGCAGCCGCGGCCGTGGTGGGAGGACCGGCTGTTCGCCGCCGGCTTCCGCAAGCATCCGCGCGCGATGGCGACCGTGCCGTACGAGCGGCTCGAGCACGACGGCTGGCAGATCACGCTCGTGCAGGAACGGCTGCCGCCGGCGGCGGTGCGCGCGCACCCGCTCGCGGCGCTGCGCGAGGGCCGCGACCTGCACATGGACATGCTGCGCGAGACCGGCCGCCGGTCCGACGCGCACGTCGCGCGCTACCACCTCGCCGCCGGCTTCGTGCGGCCGAACGACGTCGTGCTCGACGTCGCCTGCGGCCTCGGCTACGGCGCCGCCGTGCTGGCCGCCAACAGCGAGGCGGAGCGCGTGCTCGGCGTCGACCTCGACGCGGGGGCGGTCCGCTACGCGACGGCGACCACGTCGGCGTCGTGGCCGCAGGTCGAGTTCCGCGCCGGCGACGCGACGCGCCTCGACTTCGTCGCGGACCGTTCGGTGGACCTGATCACGTCGTTCGAGACGCTCGAGCACGTGCCCGATCCCGAGGCGCTGCTCGCCGAGTTCGACCGCGTGCTCAGGCCCTCCGGCCGCGTCGTCGTCAGCGTGCCGAACCGGTGGGTCGACGAGACCGGGCGCGATCCGAATCCGCACCACCTGCACGTCTACGACTGGCCCAAGCTGCGCGACCAGCTCGCGCGGCGCTTCGCGCCGGAGGCCGTCTGGGCGCAGACGGCCGGCGGCGGCATGAAGCTCGCCGACGAGCCGCGGCGCATCGCGCGCGCGCCGCTCGAGGACCCGACCGGGACGCCGGCCGAGTGGTGGCTCGCCGCGGCGATGAAGTCGCCGATCGGCGCCGGCGCCGACGACTACGAGGAGACGTCGTTCCCGCCGCCGGCGGGCGCCGAGCGTCCGCACGTCACCGCGTTCGGCCGCGACTACGACAACCCGTGGCTCGTCAAGGCGCTGGTCGTGCGCGGCCAGCGCGCGGTCGACGACGGCCTGCTGCGCCGCTTCGCCGACGAGGTGCTGCTCGCGTGCCCTCCGGAGGGCGGCAGCGCCGACGCCGGCGCGGCGCTGTGCGTCGCCGCCTACCTCGTGCTCGCCGACGAGGACGCCGACGCCGCCCGGGTCGACGCGTGCCTGGCTGCGATCGACACCTACTGCGCGGCCGGGCCGGCGAACCCGAACGCGCTGCGCTGGCAGGTCTCGCTGCACTTCGTCGCCGCGTGCCTCCTGCGCAAGTGCGGGCGCCGCGGCGAGGCCGCCGCGCGCTTCCGCCGCTGCGCCGAGGTCGACGCGGCGCGCTACAGTCCGATCCTCGGCACCAAGACCGTCGACGCGTTGCTGCAGGCCGGCCTCACCGCGGTCGCCGACGGCGACCACGACGCGGCGCGGCGCGACTGGCTGGCGGCGCTCGTCGCCGCCGAACGGCTGCTGCACGGCGACTGGTCGGCGTTCGTCGGCGGGTTCGAGCGGCCGCTCGCGTTCGGCCTGCGCGAGGCGACCGACCTGCTCGACCTGACGGCGCGCGCCGCGCGGGGCCTGCTCGACCTGCCGCGCATGGCGCGGCGGCCCGGCCGGGCCTGGGAGCAGCTGCGCTTCGGACTGCGGCCGGGCATCGACCTGCTCGAGCGGGCGCTCGCCGAGCTGCGCCGCTGGAACGCGGACCTCGTCGATCGGCTCGCCACGGCGCGATCCCGGTCCGCTGAGCAGGCGGAGCGCGCCGTCGCCGCGCGCACGGCCGAGCTCGAGCAGGAGGTGGCGCGGCTGCGCGGACAGGCGGCGGGTTTCGCGGAGCAGCTCGCCGCGGCCCGGCACACGATCGAGTCGCAGGAGGCGCTGATCGCCGCGCTGCAGCGCATGCGCGGCATCAAGGGCACGATCCGGGG
>CALKYL010000408.1 GCA_938003515.1 uncultured bacterium | reverse complement strand
TCTTCCGATCTATCACCGCCGCGGAGGCGTTCTTCGATGAGCACGGCACGACGATCTGCAAGGCCGCGCACGGCGGCGGCGGACGCGGCATGCGCGTGATCGAGCGCAAGAAGGACGTCGTGTCGCTGCTCCGGCAGGCGCGCAGCGAGTCGCTCGCCGCGTTCGGCAGCGCGGTCGTGTTCCTCGAGAAGTACCTGCCCAAGGTGCGGCACATCGAGGTGCAGGTGCTCGGTGACCTGCACGGCGGCGTGGTGCACCTGTGCGAGCGAGACTGCTCCGTGCAGCGGCGGCACCAGAAGGTCGTCGAGGTCGCGCCGGCGCCGAACCTGCCGGCCGCGGTGCGCGCGGCGCTGTTCGACGACTCGCTGAAGCTCGCCAGGCACGCCGGCTACCACAACGCCGGCACGTTCGAGTTCCTGGTCGCCGACGGCCAGCACTACTTCATCGAGGTCAACCCACGGCTGCAGGTCGAGCACACGGTCACCGAACAAATAACGGGCGTCGACATCGTGCAGACGCAGCTGCGCCTCGAGCAGGGCTACGCGCTCGGCAGCCCCGAGATCGGCCTCGCCGCGCAGGAGGCGATCGTGCCGCGCGGCTTCGCGATCCAGTGTCGGATCACGACCGAGGACCCCCAGAACGAGTTCCTGCCCGACACCGGCACGATCCTCGCCTATCGCATGCCCGGCGGCTTCGGCCTCCGGCTCGACGGCGGCGACGGCCTCGCCGGCACCGTCGTCTCCGGGCACTACGACTCGCTGCTCGTCAAGTGCATCACCTACGCGCCGACGCTGCAGCAGGCGGCGCAGAAGGGGGTGCGCGCGCTACGCGAGTTCCGCATCCGCGGCGTCAAGACCAACCTCGCGTTCCTGCAGAACGTGCTGCGGCACCCGGCGTTCCTCGGCGGCGGGACCTGGACGCGGTTCCTCGACGACACGCCCGAGCTGTTCGAGATCGAGGTCGGTCGCGACCGCGCGACCAAACTCCTCACCTACCTCGCGGACGTGATCGTCAACGGCCACCCGACGGTGCCCGCGACGCAGCGGCTCTCCCCGGCCCGCGTCGTGTCGCCCCCGATCCCGACCGTCGGCGACGGCATGCCGCCGGCGGGCACCGCGCAGCTGCTGGCCGAGCAGGGGCCGGCCGGCGTCGTCGCCTGGATCAAGCGCCAGCACCGGCCGCTCCTGACCGACACGACGATGCGAGACGCGCACCAGTCGCTGCTCGCGACGCGCGTGCGCACCAAGGACATGCTCGCCATCGCGCACGCGACCGCGCACATCGCGCACGAGCTGTTCTCGTTCGAGACCTGGGGCGGCGCGACGTTCGACGTCGCCTACCGCTTCCTCAACGAGGACCCGTGGGACCGGTTGCAGAAGCTCAAGCGCGCGATCCCGAACGTGCTGCACCAGATGCTGCTGCGCGGCGCCAACGCCGTCGGCTACACGAGCTACCCGCAGAACGTCGTCGAGGCGTTCATCGACGAGGCGGCCGAGGCGGGCATCGACGTGTTCCGCGTGTTCGACAGCCTCAACGACCTCGACTCGATGCAGGTGTCGGTCGACCGCGTGCTGAAGACCGGCAAGATCGCCGAGGTCGCGATGTGCTACACCGGCGACGTCGACAACCCGGCGCGCACCAAGTACTCGCTCGACTACTACGCCGACCTCGCGAAGCGCATCGAGGACTCGGGCGCGCACATCCTGTGCGTCAAGGACATGGCCGGGCTGCTGCGGCCGCAGGCCGCGCGCATGCTGATCTCGCGGCTGCGCGAGGTCACGGAGCTGCCGATCCACCTGCACACGCACGACACGTCGGGCAACGGCATCGCGACCTACATCGCCGCCGTCGACAGCGGCGTGCACATCGTCGACACGGCGCTGTCGCCGATGGCCGGCCTGACGTCGCAGCCGAGCATGAACGCGCTGATCGCCGCGCTGCGCGGCCACGCGCGCGAGACCGGGCTGACGAACCGCGCGATGCAGCCGCTCGCCGACTACTGGGAGGCGGTGCGCGAGCAGTACGCGCCGTTCGAGTGCGGCCTGAAGAGCAGCACCAGCGAGGTCTACTACCACGAGATCCCCGGCGGCCAGTATTCGAACCTGCGCCCGCAGGTCGCGTCGCTCGGCCTGCTCGAGCGCTGGAACGACGTCAAGCACGCCTTCGCGGTGGTCAACCAGCTGGTCGGCGACATCCCGAAGGTCACGCCGAGCTCCAAGATGGTCGGCGACTTCGCGATCTTCCTGGTGCAGAACGGCCTGCTCGAGATGCGCGCGGACCTCGCGTCCTCGAGCGAGGCGACCAGGCAGAAGGTGCTGCTCGAGTCGAAGCGCCTCGACTTCCCGCAGAGCGTGGTGCAGTACTTCCAGGGCCAGCTCGGCAACCCGCCGGGTGGCTTTCCCGAGGACCTGCGCCGCGCGGTGCTGAAGGGGCTGCCGGTGCTGCAGGGCCGCCCCGCCGACGGGCTGAACCCCTTCGACTTCGACGCGGCGACCGAGCACGTGCGACAGCGCTACGGCCGCGAGCCGCTGCGGCGCGACGTCGTCAGCTACGCGCTCTATCCGCGCGTGCTCGACGACTACTTCGCGTTCCGCAACCGCTGCAGCGACGTGTCGCTGCTGCCGACGCCGGTCTACTTCTACGGACTCGAGCCGGGCCAGGAGGTCTGGATCGAGCTCGAGCGCGGCAAGACGCTGGTGATCTCGTTCGAGGCGCTGAGCGAGCCGGACGACGCGGGCATCGTCACCGTCTACTTCAAGCTCAACGGGCAGAACCGCCGCGTGATGGTCGCCGACCGCTCGCTCGAGGGTGAGGTCGAGGCGCGGCGGCGGGCGGACCCGGGTGCGCCCGGCGAGGTCGGCGCGCCGATGCCGGGCCGGGTCATCGCCGTGCACGTCGGCGAGGGCGCGGACGTCGCCGAGGGCGAGCCCCTGCTGACCCTCGAGGCGATGAAGATGGAGACCGTCGTGCGGGCGCCGAAGGCGGGCTCGGTGCGGGAGCTGTGCACCGACGTCGGCGTCGCCGTCGAGGCGCGCGACCTGCTGGTCGTGCTCGACGCCAGGTAGCCGGCGGGGGTTTTCCGATCGCGCGGCGGGCCTACCGTGACGGCGTGTTCGTCGCCGAGCTGCCCTGGTACGACCTCGTCGAGCTGCGCGAGGCGCACGACGCCTGGTGGGCGGGCATCGCCCGCCACCTGCGCGCGCTCGGCGTCGACGGCGCCCCCGCGGCGCTGACCCGCGGGCCCGGCCACGCCGAGCGGTGGCGCCGCGCCGAGCTGCTGCTGAGCCAGGCGTGCGGCTACGACGTGCTCTACGACGCCGCCGACGACGTCGTCCCGGTCGCGACCCCGTGCTACGCGGCCGAGGGATGCGAGGGTCCGCGCTACCGCAGCTTCGTCGTCGTTCGCACGTATCGGCCGTCGCGCCGCGTGGAGGACCTGCGCGGCCGGCGCGTCGCGATCAACGAGGGTTCGTCGCACTCCGGCACGAACGCGCTGCGTCCGCACGTCGCCGACCTGCACGTCGCCG